>CAZVYE010000006.1:0-45259 GCA_964630895.1 uncultured Gammaproteobacteria bacterium
AGATCAGCAGGTGCGAGGTCGTCCGCAACCAGTATCATTCCCGTCATGTGTGCAGCGTCTGCATCTCTGTCATTCTTGCCAGTTTGCAACACGCGCAAAATCCGTGAAACCACCTGGTCCACGTCTTGAATTCTGGACGCAAGATAGGGGTCGTCCATTTCACTGAAGGCTTGTGCCAGTCGGTCTCGCTGTGTCTGTAATGCCCACTCTGCGTTGCAATGTTGCTCACGAATGATTTCGACGGGCGCTTCAGTAAGCATGTCATCTTGCATCATCAAGACATGCGCATCGACAAACTCCAATATTTCCGCTGGTGTGCCACTAGGTATTTTTGCGCGTATCTCCGCGAGTTCCTGCTGCGCGCTGCGAACTGCACGCCGGAACCGCTTTACCTCGTGATTGATTTGCTCATCTGCAATTTGTTGTTCGGTAATATCCAGGCGATTCCTTGCAGCAAGATGCGCTTTGCCAATCGCAATTCCCGGAGCAACGCCGGTACCGAACATTGTTAGAGCCATTACAGTAATGCTTCCCTAATATGTGACGGTTTAATCTGGCGTATATTCAACCGCAATGCAAATTGCTTTTTGCGCTGCCAACGAATTTTCTTGTTTATTGCGCCAGCGCTGCGTTTGCTTGCTACGCTTCGCCGCCGGGTGCATCGGTGGGCTCGTCGCGTAAGCGCGAACTTGCCCAGACGATAAGCCAGCAGTCGTTGGCAAGTCTCTTCATGCATTTGAATATGTGGGATTAGCAGCTCACTGCATTTACAAGCAACGCCCAGCGGGCCAGTGAAAACTTGCGGTTTGTGAAGTGGTTGCCCAATATGATGCCGTCCAAATCTCTTTTAACTGTCTGTAATCCTATGGTCGAAGTTCTTCAGTCCATTTCCTTGTTGCTCGCCCTGTTGAATCCGTTTTTGCTGGTGGTCTATCTGACTGGGCCCATGAAAGATCTGGATCGCTCGCAATTTGGTCGAGTCGTTGCCCGTGGTGGAATCATTGCGAGTTTGGTCTTTTGCAGTTTTGCCGTGCTTGGAGACGCAATTTTTTCCAGCGTCATTCAGGCCGAATTTGCATCATTCCAAATATTTGGTGGTTTGGTGTTTGTACTCATCGGCCTGCAGTTTGTTTTTCGAGGGCCTGCAGCCATTGAAATGTTGCGCGGGGAGCCGTCCCACATTTCTGGTGCCATCGCAATGCCAGTACTGATTGGACCGGGCACGATTAGCGCTAGCGTAATAATCGGCAAACGACTCGATACCTTCGCCGCATGTTTTGCTGTGCTGGGAGCTGTGTTTTTGTCACTTGCGATTGTACTGGGACTAAAGGCGTTGCACGATTATGCGTTGCCAAGGAATGAGGCGCTGATTGATCGATATATCGAAGTGGCCGGTCGCATCACCGCCTTATATGTTGGAACGATTGCTGTGGAAATGATCATGCGGGGTATCGGCACATGGTTGAATCGTTTCACGGCTTAAGTACGCAGTGGTTGCAGTTGGTTGCATCGGGCGAAGACGCCCTCCTAGTGGTAAGCACTCCTTCACCAAATTTCATTCAAGCGATAATCATGCATAGTTGACCTTGACGCCGATCAAGGATCGATAGGCTGAGCAACCGCAGAATAACCATATCGCACGCATAATTGGTTGTAGACAATGACGAAGAACTATCTCTACCCGCTGTTTCTCGGGCCATACGGCGAGAACAATGATCTACTGGAAAAAGTCTTAACGGAGTTTATGCGCGATCACGTCTACTGGCGTCGTAACTTTCACCCGGAAGACCCGCCTGCGATTCCGACGATGGCCAGCAATGATCCGGAATATCAGCAATTTGTCGGGCGGATGACGCATGAACTGCACAAGCTCAGTGCTGCGCTGAAGCGCTCAGTGCCGTTTTCAAGCCCTCGCTATATTGGCCATATGGCTTCTGACACTTTGCTGCCTGCCCTTATTGCGCAGCTGATGACGGTACCTTACAACCCCAATAACGTGGTCGATGAAGCTGCGCCTGTAACGCTGGATATGGAATTATCCGCGGGCCTTCAATTGGCGCGTATGGTGGGTTACGAGGATAACGAATCCAAAGAAGATTGCGCCTTTGGCCATCTTACCGGTGGCGGCACGGTGGCAAACTACGAGTCGCTACACATGATGCGGGCGCTGCGTCATTATCCGCTGGCACTGTCTGCTGCTTTGCGTAAGGCCAACGAGGGGTTGGATATTCGACTTGATGACGGCTTGGCAGTTGTAGACGCCGACACATGGCGGCTTGCCAATGTGCAAGCTACCGAAGTGTTCTCCATTCACGAGCAGTTGTTGGCACAACTGGAGTTGTTACCCAGTGAGGAGGCCAAGCTTTGGCTGCAGCGAGTTGCTGCCGAACGATTGGAAAGCCTGGGTTGGATAGAGTTTCAGCGGCGCCATCCGGACTGGAATCCGCCGGTGATTCTTGTCCCGGTTACTGCGCACTATTCATGGGCCAAGGGCGCAAAATTGATTGGCTTGGGCACGGCGAATTTGCAGGTTGTTCCCGAGCGCGGGATGCGTATGGATATGCAGGCGCTGCGCGACCAACTGGATGAGCTTGCCGAGCGGCGTATTCCGGTTTTGCAAACGGTTGGTGTGTTGGGTACTACCGAGTTTGGCACCATAGATCCGATTGATGAAATTGTTGCGGAGCGCAATGATCGGCTGACACGGGGTCAGTACGTGCCGATCCATATCGACGCAGCTTGGGGAGGGTACCTGACCAGCATCTTTCGTAAATCCGACGGTGGATTGGGCTCGCAACAGGAAGTTAGACGTGGATTCAAATACTTCCCCAGCGACAGGGTGCACGCCGCCTTTAGCGCGCTGGCCGAAACAGAGTCCATTACGATAGACCCTCACAAGCTTGGTTTTGTGCCGTTCGGTGCAGGCGCAATCGTTTTTCGCGATCAGCGCATGATGGAGTTTGTGGCCCAGTCTGCCGATTACGTGTTTGACCCCGCACGCGATCAGCCGGGTTTCCGTGAGAAATTCCGCGCCCTGGGGCGCTACATTCTTGAGGGCTCAAAGCCTGGTGCTGCGGCCGCGGGCGTTTATGTGAGCCAGAAAGTCGTACCGCCAGATCTTGAGAATCTTGGACGTGTTATTGCAGAAACTGTTCGTGCAACCGAGTATTTTTATGACCGTATACCGGCTTTGGCGGAGCAAGTGAGCGACGTGGCGCGGCTGGTTATCCCATTTGAGCCGGACAGCAACCTCATCTGCCTTGCGCTGAATCCGAAAGGTAACGAGTCATTAAAGCAGTTGAACCGGTTTGCACGCGAAGTGTTTGCGCAGATGAAGGTAGACGCGTCAAGGCCAGTTCAGGATCGGGATTTCTTCGGATCCTATACCACACTGACGCGCAGCGGCCTGGGTGACAAGGACTTTCAGCGCTGTTTGGATTTGCTTGGTATCACCGATACCGATGGCGAGGACAGAATCTTCATACTGCGACACACATTGATGAACCCATGGTTGATCGACAGTGAAAACGGAATTAACTACATTGATCGCTACTGTCAATTCCTTGCTGGAGTTATTCGAAAGCAGAGCGCCTAAATGGCGAAGCGTTCGCCACTGTAGCTCATTTTCAACCTGCAGGGCCAAATTGTCTGCCCCGCTATATGTATATCACCCGGAGTGCTTGCGCTAATATCTGTCTGGTTATGCTTTTAACTTGAGGTTTTGAGTGTACGTTATGATCGTTTTCAGCACTAAATGTTTTGGGAAGAGTAGATCCGTTGCATTGCGCTTTGGGAATGCTGTGATGTTGCTCTTGTTTGTGGTGACGCAGGCCTACGCCCAGACACACGACCTCGCAATTTCCGATGTTACGCTCATAGATGGCAACGGGGGTGTCGCGCGCCATGGCGTAACAGTGCTCGTTGATGCAGGGCGGATTGTGGACATTGTCTCTGGACAGGACGTTAAAGCTGCAAAAACTAGGGTGAATGGTTCTGGCAAGTATCTGATACCCGGTTTGATAGATGCGCATGCGCACCCGTTTCCAATCGAAGAGAACTTTCCGCGCTTTGTCCACTTTGGTGTTACCTCAATCCTCATACCTGGCTGTAGTGACTGCACAAATGATAACTTGCGTCGGGCTCGAGAGATGGCTAGAGACCCCTTAGTGAAGTCGCCACGGGTGTTCCATACCAGTCAGCATTTCACAATGGAGGGCCGTCACCCAGTAAAAACCTACCCTAGCCCTAAGTGGGTGGAGGGTGAAACTGTGTACTATATGCGGGAGCCAAGCGACGCAGCGCGATATGTGGAAGCAGCGGCGCAGCAGCCAATTGTAGGCATCAAAGTTACTATCGAAGATGGCCCAGCACCGCCGTTTGTAGAGATGATTTCGGAAGAGTTGGTTGCTGCGATCGTCGATGCGGCGCATGCGCGAGACCTAAACGTTCTTGCTCACGTTAGTACTATTGAAGGCGTTCGAGTCGCGGAGGCTGCTGGCGTAGATGACTTGCTTCATTTTGTTGGAGTTGATATTGACTGGGATCGGGATGAGGCAGTGATTGAGCGTCTTCGCGGGCGCGACCCAATGTGGGTTACCACGCTTATGGTAGACAAGCGGTTTTTTTACCCTGCACATCCTGAGTGGCTGCGCGAAATCGTGCAAAGCGGTGTGTTTGATCAAGCGCAGATCCAAAAGCTGAAAAAAGACAATCCGCCCGAACAATGGCTAAAGCGATTGGAGCGGATTTACGGCGTGAGTGAGCCAACGCTACACGGTATCCTGCGACCGCAGGTCGAAGATCTCAAAGAACTGCATCGAAGAGGTTTCAAGCTGGTCGTAGGTACGGACACGACCAATCAATTCATCTTTCCTGGGTTTAGCATTCACGAAGAAATGGAACTGCTGGCAATGGCTTTCACGCCAGCAGAAATACTGCCGATGGCAACAAGAAACGCGGCCCAATTGCTTGGCGTAGTTGAAGAGCTGGGGACTTTGGAGATCGGCAAGCGAGCAGATATGGTGTTGCTTGCCGAAGACCCATTAGTCGATATCCGTCACACCAGATCTATTTTAGCGGTTTTCAAAGACGGACGAGAATTGCCCAGGGTGTTAATACCAAGCTCAAAACAATGACATATGACTAGCAGTTATTTGGAATAAACGACTCAATATTTCAAGTTCTCCTAAGGCGTTGATAGCTTTTGGGTGAAATTGGTTTCGTAGTTGGATGGTGTTTTGCTACGGGCCTTATTGCGCACCGCGGTCTGCGTTTGTAACCAGTTGGAAATGTTTAACCGCTTAGAAGTGAACGTAAAATATGGTGAATGCCGCTTCCTAACGATGAAAGAAGCCTATTCCCCTTCACCAAACTTATCTGCGACGAGTTCTGCTATGGCTGCTACTGCTTCATCTTCATCCACTCCGGTGGCGCGCACAGTGACCATGCTGCCCTTGGCTGCGGCAAGCATCATCACGCCCATGATGCTTTTGGCGTTAATTTCCCGGCCTTGCTTCTCCAACATAATCTTGGATTGAAAGCCGGAAGCCAGATTGACCAGTTTTGCTGCTGCTCGTGCGTGCAGCCCTAGACGATTTACGATTTCTATTTCTTTTTCAGTCATCCGGGATTGTCGCCTGCAAAAATAGATTGCTCCGCGCCGGACACCATCTTCTTGACCAATTCGTCCGCGGCCAGGTCAGCGTAGTTGTGCGCGCGGGTGAGCATCGCGAGATTGAGCCCGTGTACAAATCTCACCTTGTCTGAATGCAGCTGCATGTGTGCGAGATTACTGGGAGTGGCGCCAAATAGGTCGGTCACTACAAGGATTTCTGCACCTTCACCAAACGACTGTATGGCGGCCGCAATGGCGCGTTCGGTTTTGCTGGCGTGGTCGTCTGGATAAACCGCAACGCTGCGCCAGTCAAATGCCGGCTCACCCACGTTGGCCATCAGCGCGCGCATCAGCATGGTGCCGACTTCTTGATGGGTTACCAGGAGCAGACAGGCGCTCATATCAGCTCTCGATGATAGGTCATAATCTGCCGCCCAGACTCGCGCAAACGTTCTGCAATCTGTTCGGTCACATAAACCGATCGGTGCTTGCCGCCGGTGCAGCCAATACCAATGGTGAGATAGCTGCGCTGGTCTGATTCAAAACAGGCAATCCAGCGGTCTAGGAAGCCATAGATATCGTCCACCATGGCACAGACCGTCCTGTCGCTGCCCAAGTATTTTGCAACGGGCTCTTCACGGCCTGTCAATGACCGCAATTCGGGTACCCAATGGGGATTGGGAAGGCAGCGTACATCGAAAGCAAAATCCAGGTCAGAGGGGACGCCTCGTTTAAATGCAAATGACTCCACCAAGGTGACCAGGGGTTGGTCCCCCAAATTGAGCGTATTCACGATCTCTCGGCGCAATTGGTGGATGCTTAAATTTGATGTGTCGAGAGCCAGGTCAGCAATGTCCTGCAGCGGCGCCAGCCAGCCTCGTTCCGATGCAATGGCATGGGCCAGGGGATTGTCTGATCCCGCTAACGGATGTCGGCGTCTCGTTTCACTGTAGCGCTTGATGAGGGTGTCGTCAGACGCAGACAGACAGAGTATCTGCATTTGTGGATATTTGCTTTTTAGACCTTCCAACAGTGCCGGGATATCTGTGGATTGATGTTTGAGCCTACTGCGAATATCCAAACCTAGCGCAATGTGATGCTGGGCGTCTGGGTCCTGTGCGAACTGCTGCATAAACTCTTCCAGCAGGCTGGATGGCAGGTTGTCGACGCAGTAGTAGCCCAGGTCTTCCAGGGTTTTTAGTGCTACCGATTTGCCCGACCCTGACATGCCGGTGACGATAACCAGTTCGGCGAAGCCTTGTTGACTCATGGCTCTTTTTTGTCGTCCTGCTCTAGCTTGCTGTTGTGACGCCGTAGAAACTCGTCTGCTGCATCATAACCACGCAGTTTAAGGCTATAGTTTCTCACGGCTGCCTCTACGATGACCGCGATATTTCGACCTGGCGCGACTGGAATGGTGATGCTTGGGATGGTTACGCCCAGTACATCCCTGGACGCCGTATCTCCATGCAGTCTATCCATGGGAGCTTTGCGGATACCTTCTGCGTCCAACAATTCCAAATTCACAATCAACTTTAAATACTTATTGGGTTTCACTGCGCTATCGCCAAACATGGCGCGCACATTCAAAACGCCTAGACCGCGTACCTCCAGACAATCTTGCAAAATATCAGGGCACGTCCCGTCCACTACGTCGGGAGCAATGATAGTCATAAGTGGAGCATCATCTGCAATGAGTCGATGCCCTCGGGTCATGAGCTCTAACGCCAATTCGCTCTTACCCGATCCGCTATCTCCGGTAATCAGTACGCCGATACTGAATACCTCCATAAACACCCCATGTACTGTGGTGCTGCGTGCCAGCGCGCGCGATAAGTGGTGCTGAAGGTGACTCACCAGCTCGACGCCAGAGAGCTTTGACACCCACAATGGGGTGCTGGATTCATTGGCGGTTTCGACTAAATCGTCTGGAGCGATGATCCCGTCCGAAACGATCAATACACAGGGCTTGTTAGAAAAAATTTCGGCGACCGTTTCCCAACGTTTGCGGGAATCCAACGCATCCAGGTACGCAAGCTCTTCGCTGCCCAATATTTGAATGTTGTTGGGATGGACGAGATTGAGAAAACCGGCCAATGCGGGTCGCAGGTGTTGGGTCTCACTAGACTCGATAGAGCGTTTGTTGCCCGCTTTGCCTGCTAGATAGCGAATGTCTAGACGATCGGATACCTGATCAAATAATTCCTGCGCCGATATGGATTGATTCATTCGGTGACCTGGTGGGCGTGCCAATCCTGCAGCAGTCGTAGTGTTGCAACAGAGTCGTTCGCGCTTCGAAGCGCTCCGCGACGAGCCTCGTCCGACACCAATTCCGCAAGCTGTGAAAGCATACGTAAATGCTCATCATGGCGTTGATCAGGAACGGCTAAAGCAAAGAATAAGTCAACCGGCTCTGCATCTGGTGCTTCAAATTCGATGGGGTCACGGGTGCGAATGAGGGCTCCACGAACACGATCTAAGTCGGACAAGCGGCCATGGGGCAGGGCGACGCCGTGACCCAGGGCGGTACTGCCCAGACGCTCCCGTGTACAGAGCGCCATAAAAATGCTGCGACAGTCTGGTCCGTCTGCGTCCCGCCCAAGAATCTCGCTGGCTAATTCCAGCAGCCGCTTCTTCGTGCGTACGGTCACACCAATGTGGACGCTGTCAACCGTTAGCAAGTCAATAAAGTGCATAATTGCGTCTCAACGACGAGATGGTTTCATGCAAATGCGCCAGTCTGGCTGGTAGCCAAATGCCCGGCGGCGGATACTATCATAATCCATTGTGAAGGCCATGGGATGAGACAGAATTTATCGTGACAAGAAGTAACATGTGTTGGCCGCACTGGCGCAGCGGGCCCGCTGCGCCAATGGGGTTTCAATTTGATTGCGGGTCAACCACTAATATGCATGGTTTTATGGGGAACTTCGTGCTGATGATCCCGCAGCTTTTCTTTGTGCTTCAGTACCTGGCGATCTAACTTGTCGATCATGGCGTCGATCGCCGCATACATGTTTTCGTTGCGCGCTTCGGCAAAAATGGTTTTGCCGCGGGTGCTGATAGTCGCTTCCGCATGGTGATCAATCTTTTCCACGTCCAGAACAACCTGAACGTCTATCAGGTGATCGAAATGCCGCTTTACGCGATCGAACTTTCCGTGCACATACTCCCGCAGTGCCTCCGTGATTTCGATATTCTGACCGGTAAGACTGATTTGCATAGTCATTCTCCTATTGGGGCCGCGCTCTCTGACGCGGCGCGAAAAATCGAACGTCCATTCGACTTGGGTTGATGTCGTCTATGGGGTCGGCCGTTCGCAGACCCCTGCGACCTACTTACACTAGTCATGGGCATTAGCCATGACGTTTTCAAATAATTCTCTTACGTTTTGACGATGATGGGATACCTAAGTTCTCACGATACTTGGCAACCGTGCGTCTTGCCACATCTATGCCCTCTTTATTGAGGATGTTAGCTATTTTGCTGTCACTTAATGGCTTTTCTGGAGGCTCTTCGTCCAGCAGCTTTTTGATTTTGGCCTGGATTGCTGTGGCAGAGCATTCGCCACCGTCGCTGGTTCCAACGTGGCTGGAAAAAAAGTACTTCAGTTCAAACACGCCTCTGGGCGTTAGCATGAACTTGCGATTGGTTACGCGAGAAACGGTGGACTCATGCATTTCAATGGTTTCGGCTACTTCACGCAATATTAGCGGCTTCATGTGCTCTGGGCCGTGCTCAAAGAATTCGTGCTGAAATTTCACAATGGTGCTGGCCACTTTCAACAACGTCTCATTACGTGTTTCCAAGCTCTTGATAAGCCAGCGGGCCTCCTGCAGCTGGCCACGCATGTAGCTCGCATCTTCAGACTTGGCCGTTGAAATCATGTCCGCATAAACGTTGTTAATGGTGATTTTTGGCGACGTTGAGTCGTGCAAAGAAACTTGCCAAACGCCATCACGCTTTCGGACCACTACGTCGGGCTGCACGTATTCAGTGGTGCCGCTTGCTATGGAACTGCCGGGCCTTGGATCCAGGCTGCGGACCAAATCGATTGCGTCGCGAATCTTTGCTTCCGGGCATTTCAAAGATCGCTTTAGCTTCGCGATGTCTTGATTGCCCAGTGCCTCAAGGTGCTCTTGGATGATGGTCTTCGCTAGCGCTTTTGATTCGTCGGACTGATCAACTGCCTGCAGTTGAATTAATAAGCACTCGTCAACGCCACGCGCGCCGCAGCCCAGCGGGTCCAGGTGTTGAATACGATGCAGCATGGCTTCCACTTCATCCAGTTCAAGCTCTACATCGGGGCCCAAATCTGCACAAAGTTCTGCGTGAATTTCTTCAATGCTGTCCTGCAAATAGCCGTGTTCGTTAATGGCGTCTATCAGGGCAAAGCCTATGGTCCGGTCGGTGTCAGATAGCGGGGTAAGGTGCAGTTGCCATAGCAGGTGGTCTTTTAAGTCTTCTTCGTCCGGGTCGGCCATTTCCTGGGTTCGGTCAAATCCATCGCTTGGCGCTTTGCCATTGACTGAACCCGTGCCAGCGCTATACATGGAGTCCCAATCTTCCACGTTCTCCAGATCGACACTGTCGTCGTTGGCCGCTTGGGATTCTTCCTTTTGATCCTTGGAAGGCTTGTCCTCTTTGTCGGACTTATCTTGATCGCCGTTGGGAGCAGCATCGACTTCCTGATGCGCGAGCTCCTCTTCCCGTTCTAGCAGGGGATTGCTTTCCAGCGCTTCGATTATCTGGGTTTCTAGTTCTTGCGCAGACAGCTGCAGCAGTTTGATCGCCTGCTGTAACTGCGGCGTCATTTTGAGCTGCTGACTTAATGTGAGCTGGAGCGATGCTTTCACGGAAACAAAGACCCTCTAATGGACTTATCATAGACCCGCAGGGCGGGCTTGCATAGTAAATTTAAACTAATTGTACGTTAGCAAAACTATGGAACATGATGCGTGCACAGCGCGCGTTTGCCATGCGCCGAAAGTATGCCGATGGATAAGTGAAAGGGGCCTAAAGTTTTAGTTAGCTCTGCAAAGCCTGCGAGGCTACATGCGAAAGTCGTCGCCCAGATACACTTTTCGCACTCGTTCGTCAGCAAGGATTTCTCCAGGTGCGCCGGCTTTTAAGATTTGCCCTTCTGCCAGAATATAGGCGTGGTCACATATCCCCAGGGTTTCGCGCACATTGTGGTCTGTGACCAAGACGCCGATGCCTCGGTCTTTGAGGTGAGTTACGATGCGCTGAATTTCCCCAACCGAGATCGGGTCGACGCCAGCAAATGGCTCGTCGAGCAAGATAAAGCGTGGATTGGCAGCTAGAGCACGAGCAATCTCTACTCTGCGGCGTTCTCCGCCTGACAGGCTGATGCCTTTTTGATTGATCAGGTGGCCCACCTGCAGTTCGTCAAGCAAGTGTTCTAACTCGGACAGGCGCTGTTGTCGATTTAAGTCTTTGCGCAGTTCCAAGACCGCTAAAATGTTGTCCCGTACCGACAGCTTTCTAAACACCGACGCTTCCTGGGGCAGGTAGCCAATGCCCAATCGTGCTCGAATATGCATGGGCTCGTTAGTGATGTCACGACCATCGACTGCAATGGTGCCTTCGTCACAGGGCACCAAACCTACAATCATGTAGAAACACGTGGTCTTGCCCGCACCGTTGGGGCCCAGCAAACCGACCACTTCCCCCTGCTCAACGGCAACCGTGCACTCGTCAATAACCTGGCGGCCTTTGTAGGCCTTGCTCAAGCCTTCGGCTTTTAGCATCTGGCTAGCAGTCCTTTTCTGGGCTGTTACTTGCAGGGGCTGATTCGGAGGGCGGCGCTATACGCATGCTAACCCTGCCGTTTTCCCCGCCACCTCCAGAAAAGCTGCGCGCATTGAGATCGTAAATAATGGTATCTCCGGAATATTGATCCTGTCCTTTGTCGATAAGAACATTGCCCGCAAGACTGACCTTAGCCGAGGCCAAGTCATAGTTGATCTCCCTGGCGTTAGCATCAACTCGCTCACAAGTGTCCATTACTTCTTGCCATCGAACTGGGGAGCCTGTGAGTTCAATTTTGCCAATGCCGGCTGCACCACCACCACGATGAACTACAGCTTTTTGCGCCTCGATATGGAGTGAGCCTTGATCAATCACAACATTTCCTGTGCAAATGGTTGTGTTACCTGCGGTTTCCCAATGATCGCATGCAATATTGGCCGGTAAGCTGCGATCGGTGCTTTTAGCCAGGGCTGATTGCGAGGCAAGTGCCGACGCAAGTAAAACAAAAATAATCGAGGCTTTAGGGTGCATAAACGGCTTGAACCTGTTTCAAAATTTCGTAGTGTTGGCTAGTCAGATCGGCTTGTAGTCCAATTCCGGCCACTTTTAGTCCAGTCTGCTCCATGCGCACTGGAGACGGTGTTTGAGCAGTTTTTAAATCTGGATCGAGTAGCATGTGATTCGCATAAAAACTACGAGGGCGGACCGAGCCCTGTTCAATAAGTTCCACGTTTTGCGCTAATTCTACCGCAGATCCATTGCGTGCGATGCGGCCAGCCTGCGCGGACAAATGCCAAATTGGTTGGCCTTGTTCATACATGATCACATCGGGTTGTTGTAGCGTCAGATCTTCGGTTTGTGGAATTTGTTCTAAGTATGGCGCGCTAATTTCAAATTGAACCAGTCCATCTTCTCCAATGATAGAGAGGTCCAGGTCATTTACGCTGTAATCACTGCGTGCCTGGGGCAAGGTTTCATCACGCGCATTTTCGGTCTTTGATTGTAGCAAGAAGCGCACGCCAGCCACCGTGGCGATCAGGCAAATAATCGCAAGCCATTGGCCCGCTGAGATAAAGCGATGACTGGCCACAGTAGCGTCTAACCACTAACCCCAATAGGACCAACGCACTGGCCGCGAGATTCAAGCAGCAAATCACAAACATCTCGCGCGGCGCCAAATCCGCCAGCTCGTGGCGTTTCCCAGTGGGATTTTGATTTGACGTGTGGGTGTGCGTTGGGGACGCAAATAGCCAGACCTACTTGTTCCATTACCGGGAGATCAATGACATCGTCACCGGCATAGCAAACTTGATCGTCAGACAGTTGCAATTTCTCTCGCAGCTCGGCATATGCTGCAAGCTTATCGTCCCGCCCCTGGTAAACATGCTCAATACCCAGCTCCTGCATACGTCGTGCAACAATTTGGGATGAGCGCCCCGTAATGATGGCAATTTGTACGCCGTGCTTTTGCAGGTGTTTCATGCCCAGACCATCCTGGGCATAAAAGGCTTTAATCTCATCACCATTCTCGGTGAACATCAGTTGCCCAGTGGTCAGTACGCCATCTACGTCAAAGATGACCAGCGCAATTTGTTGCGCACGAGCGCGTAACTGATCGTTCATATCAAACGACACCCGAACGCAGCAGGTCGTGAATGTTGAATGCCCCCACAACCTTTTGGTCGTCTGCAACAACTAGCAGGGCATGAATCTTATAATCTTCCATTAGGCTAGCCGCCTCCACTGCCAGTGCGTCCGGACCGATGGTTTTGCTGTTACGGGTCATGACTTCGCTAACTTCCGTATTGGCAAAATGTGTCCCGGCGTCCAATGTCCGGCGCAAGTCACCATCGGTAAATACGCCAAGGAGCCGGTTCTCTGCGTCCACGACGGCAGTCATGCCAAGTCCCTTCTGGGTCATCTCAACCAGCACTTTGTCCAGTGTGTCCTTAGGTCCAACCTGGGGAATCTGAGCTCCGGTATGCATGATGTCACTGATGTGCATCAGTAGCCGACGTCCCAACTGGCCGGCGGGGTGGGATCGAGCAAAATCTTCTTCGGTAAAGCCTCGAGCCTGCAGTAGTGAAATAGCCAGTGCGTCGCCCATGACCAGAGCGGCAGTGGTGCTGGCCGTCGGTGCCAAATCTAACGGGCAGGCTTCTTTCTCTACGCTGACATCAATGTGTGCGGTGGCGTTGCGGGCCAAAGTTGAGTTGGGTTTGCCGGTTAGCGCAATTAGCGGTACACCAAGCCGCTTTATAACCGGTAAAATCGTCAAGAGCTCTTCGGTTTCGCCAGAATTGGATAACGCCAATACCACGTCCTTGGGTGTGATCATACCCAGGTCGCCGTGACTCGCTTCGCCGGGATGAACGAAAAAAGCAGGCGTGCCGGTGCTGGCCAAGGTCGCCGCGATCTTGGAACCGACATGCCCAGACTTACCCATGCCAACCACAACGATACGCCCCTCGCACGCGATCATGAGCTGGCAAGCTTTTACAAAGGTGTCATCAATACGCGCATTCAGCGCGTCTACGGCGGTTCTTTCGATATCAACGACGGCGCGAGCTAACTCGATTACCTTTTCCGAGTCCAGCGCCGGACTGGCTTTGGGGTGGTGGTTAAACAATGTGGACTCTTGTGCGCTCATGTAGTTTTGGTCTCTTGGGCATTTACGTGTTGCTGAGATTGTATAGCAGGTTGCTGCAGGAAAACTGAATATTCTAGCCGTGTCCGCGCGCCGTGCTGAATACCAGTATCTGATAGCCGACAAAAATAGTCAGAAGTAGGGCACCTTCCCAGCGTTTTATCCTGCTTGGGCCTCTAAATCCATAGGCCAGCAGGAACAGCAAAATGGTGAGGCCGCCCATGGTGGCGTAGTCCCGATACAGCACCAGGCTGTCTACTCGAGTAGGCGTAATAATGGATGCAATCCCCAGAACGCCCAACAAATTAAACATATTGGATCCGATGATATTGCCAATCACCAGTTCATGTTCTCGTTTCAGTACGCTGGCAATTGCCGCAGCAAGTTCCGGCAGGCTGGTGCCAATGGCAACAATGGTCAAGCCAATAACCAAATCCGGAACGCCCAAGAACTCTGCTATGTCTACAGCGCCCATTACCAGCAGCCTGGAACTTACTGGAAGCACAATCATGCCAATAACCAGCCACGCAAGCGCAACGGCAGTGGACATGTCTGTTGGGATTTCGGAAGCAAATTCGGCTGCCATTGGGTCGGGCTCCGCTCGCTGCATGCCCAGCCAAGCCATCCAGGTGGTCATTCCAATTAGCCCGAGCAGCAATATTATCCCGTCCAGAAATAATAGCTTTCCATCCAGCATAAACAGCAATGTGGCGCCGGTGACAACCATCAGGATGGGAAACTCTCGCTTTAATGTGCCTGAGTGGATTTGCAGAGGGTAGATGAGGGCGGCAACGCCAAGAATCAGGGCAATGTTGGCAATGTTGGACCCAATGGCGTTACCAACGGCCAGACCCGGATTGCCTTGCAAAGATGCGACGCCAGATACGACCATCTCTGGGGCACTGGTACCAAAACCTACCACCGTGAGGCCGATGATCATGGGCGATACGCCAAAGTTCCTGGCAGTCGCCGACGCACCAGCCACAAATCGGTCCGCACCCCAAACCAGGAATACGAACCCAAATACTACATAGCAACTGGCGATCAGTAAGGTCATTTACACTCGTTCTCTTTTGTTCACGCACATCACCGGCGCATCGGCGCACATTGCGCAGGCCGATAAGCATGCATCAACAGAGGCAAATATTGAGTCAATCCCACAACTGCAACGTCTTATCGTCTGACGTTTTATTGCCGCGGACCCGTCAAAACAGACTAATTTGACATTTATTTCGGGCAATTCCAAGTATCTTTTTTGCTCAAACTTCTTCGTACGACTGTTTCCACAATACGAACCGTGCGATTATTCCAAACTTTTTCGAACATTGGCTGTGCCAAATGGCCCGTTCAATGTCAGAAAACTGACATATTTGAGCGCGGAATCGGTCACAGCCCAAAGGCAATATATGGACGCACATACAATTCAAAGCATGATTCAAGCCGGTATGCCTGACGCTATAGTTCAGGTTGATGGGGACGATGGCGTGCATTTCTCGGCAGTAGTTATTAGCGACGAATTCGAGGGAAAGCGAAAACTCGCTCGGCATCGCGCTGTCTATGCGACCCTGGGCGACGCCATGGGTGGCGACATTCATGCATTGGCACTCACCACAGTAACCCCTGCAGAATGGGAAGAGCGTAAGGCACAATAAGTAATGGCGAAAATTCTAGTCGAAGGAAATGGCCCACTGAATGGAGAAGTGTGGGCGTCAGGGGCAAAGAATGCTGTCCTGCCCATTATTGCCGGATGCATCCTGGCGGACGGGCCGGTAGAAGTGGGAAATGTGCCTCACTTGCAGGATGTGACGACGTTTATCGAGCTATTGGGTCGGCTGGGTGCGGATGTCACTATCGACGAAACCATGCGAATTCATCTGGATACGCGTTCGATTGACCAGATGGTTGCGCCCTATGATTTGGTTAAGACCATGCGCGCCTCAATTTTGGTGTTAGGGCCACTGGTAGCGCGACATGGCTATGCAGAAGTTTCTTTGCCTGGTGGCTGTGCCATTGGGTCCCGACCGGTCAATTTGCATATCGAAGGGCTGCGCGCAATGGGAGCTGAGGTGACCGTCGAAGGTGGCTACGTGCGAGCCAAAGCGGAGCGGCTCAAAGGCGCCCAGATAGTGCTGGATGTGGCGACCGTCACAGGCACTGAAAATCTCATGATGGCAGCAACGCTCGCCCAAGGTACCACCATAATTGAAAACGCGGCCCAAGAGCCGGAAGTGGTGGATTTGGCGAACTTTTTAAACGGCATGGGTGCACAAATATCTGGTGCTGGTACCAATACCATGACGATTGAGGGTGTGGATCGACTGGGTGGAACGACGTATAACGTGGTACCCGATAGGATCGAAACCGGGACTTTCTTGGTGGCAGGTGCCATCACCCAAGGACGAGTCAAGGTTACGCGAGCTGCTCCTGGTACGCTGGACGTAGTGCTGTCGCGGTTGGAAGACGCCGGGGCGCACATTAATACTGGTGAAGACTGGGTGGAGTTGGATATGCGGGGAAACCGACCCAAGGCGGTCAGTTTGCGAACTGCCCCGTTCCCAGGCTTTCCAACCGATATGCAGGCGCAGTTTACCGCGCTCAACTGCGTAGCTGACGGCACCGGCACAATTACCGAGACCGTCTTTGAGAATAGATTTATGCATGTCCAGGAACTGCAGCGTCTGGGGGCGGACATAACGTTAAGAGGCAATACGGCAATCATTCGAGGTATAGAACAGCTTACCGGGGCCCCTATGATGGCGACCGATCTGCGCGCCTCAGCCTGCCTGGTATTGGCGGGATTGGTAGCAAAGGGACAAACTATTGTCGATCGTATTTACCATATTGATCGCGGCTACGAGTGTATTGAAGAGAAGCTGGGTCAACTGGGTGCGAAGATTAGACGCTTGCCCAGAGAAGCCGCTTGACGTTCAGGCTAATGACATTGGCGCTGCTCATACCGCTTCAGGGTGAGCAGTAGTTTGCGGCCGTCCTCCTGGCTCGCGATGGTGGTGGCAACGCCTTGGCGAGACAAGTCATGTGTTGACCTGGTACTAAGCGCCTTGTCTAGTCGTCGTTGAACGATCTGTACCGTATTGTCGCTTCCAGCCCCGCCATCCGTGAAAACCATTTCCACCGGCCTGGCGCGGCCACGATTGATCACACGGTAGTTTGCCGAAGCTGTGTGGTCGCTTTTTGCAAACTGCATGGCGGTGAGGATCAGACCCAGAGGATCTATTTGGTCGCTTCCAACAGGTAACTCCCAGGATTTACCATCTTTACGTCCAGAAACCCTATCCTTGCTGAAATTCACAGAACTCTTTTTTTCTTTCAGCAAATAGGACTTCTCTTCGTCGAAATGAATCGGAGCGATGCGATTGTTGTGCCAGCGAAACCTGTTCGACTGCACATGACGATAGCCCACCAGGCTTGCCAGACCTTTGGTCGCCTCTAAGTCAAATTCGGCGAATTGTTCTGCACCGCGAGATGCAAGCTCAAGCCGAGCCTGTCCGACCTGGTCGCCATCTATCGCCACCGTGTATTCAGCCACGAAGGGCGCGATAGGTTCTAGACACTTAGATTGGCGCGCCAGCCCGTTACTGGGTCCGAGTTGCGCTAAGCTGGTCAGCAGAATAAACAAGAATATCTTTAGTGGCATGATCTGATGATTTTGTGTCGTCAGGCAGTTGGAGGGTGCCATCGCCCAATTGGTTCACTGTTGTAACCAATAATCTGTGTTCTAACGGCAATAATCGCTCTGCCAGAGACTGAGCAGTATCGTCCGGCAGTATGGGAATTACGACTTGAGCGATGGACTGACCGGCGTCCAATTCGTTGGACACCCAGTGTACGGTCGCGCCATGCTGGGTGTCCGAACTTGCCAGGGCTCGGTTGTGGGTATCCAAACCGCGGTACTTGGGCAGCAGTGAAGGATGGATGTTGAGCATTCTTCCTACATAGCGTTCTACAAACCAGCGGCTCAAGATGCGCATGAAACCCGCTAAGACAATTAAATCTGGCTGCAGCGCATCAATGCGTGCTGATAATTCGCGATCAAACGCTTCTCTATCTGAAAATTGCCGATGATCGACTACAACGCATGGAATTTCGTGTGCCTTCGCTACGTTAATGCCATGAGCTTGGGGACGGTTGGTCAGTGCCCCAACGATTTCGAATGTTTGCTGATTTTCGGCCAGTGCCGCCAGGTTCGTGCCGCGGCCAGAAAAAAGCACCACAACCCGCATGAGCTATAGCGATTCCAGATTGTGAAATTGTACTGCTTCGGCGTCTCCGCTGGGCTCGGTTATATTTCCAATCTTGCTGGCAGCGATGCCATCGGCAGACAGTTGCGCCACGATGTCCGCGACGTCAGATTCGGGTGCAATAACAGTGAAACCGATGCCGCAATTAAAGGTGGTTAGCATCTCCAATGGTTCCACATTACCGTGCTCTGCGAGCCAGCGGAAAATCGCAGGGGTGGACCAGCTAGCGCAATCTATCTCAACGCCCAACCCTTTCGGTACGACCCGAATAATGTTTTCCTTGAGCCCACCGCCAGTGATGTGTGCCAGACCGTGAATACTCTGAGATTCCAGCAGCCGCAGGATGGCTTTGACATAGATTCGTGTGGGCGCCAGAAGGGCAGTACCTAAGGTGGTTTGCTCGAAGGGTGCGCTTAGATCGGCATTACTACGCTCAATGATCTTTCGAATCAGTGAATACCCATTGGAGTGGGGCCCGGAGGATGCCAGGCCAATGATTGCATCTCCAGCATTGATGCCACTGCCGTCCACTAGCTTGGATCGATCGACAACACCCACATTAAACCCAGCCAGATCGTACTCGCCGTCTGCGTACATATCCGGCATTTCAGCCGTTTCACCCCCGATCAAGGCGCAACCTGCGTCCTTACAACCTTTGGCGATGCCGCTGATTACTGCTGCAGCCTGCTCCTCGTCCAGTTTGCCGCAGGCAAAGTAGTCCAGAAAAAACAGTGGCTCGGCACCTTGAACTACTACATCGTTTACACACATGGCAACTAAATCCATGCCGATGGTGTCGTGACACTGCATCTGCTGAGCAAGCTTAAGCTTGGTGCCAACGCCATCGGTACCGGAGACTAATACGGGTTCGTCGTATTTCGACGTATCCAGACCGAACAGGCCACCGAACCCGCCAAGACCGGTCAACACCTCTTTGCGCAGGGTTTGCTGCACCATCGGCTTGATACGTTCGACCAGGCGGTTGCCTGCTTCGATGTCTACGCCTGCCTGTTTGTAGCTGAGCGAATCAGAATTACTCAAGTAAGGCTCCTGTTTGCCTGATAATATCCACTGTTTGCACACGCACACCTGCTATATCATTCACCCTAGGAATGGGACGCGCAGTAGCGGTTGCGAAGGGCCGTTATGGTAACTTAAGCGGCGTTTCCGAGAAACCTTGAGATTGCCACAAATTCAGCGAGGATGATTTAGGAATGTCACGAATATGTGTTTGGTTCGGATTGTTGGTTTTGATCCTGACTTGGGTAGGCGAAACAGCGGCCGAACGAGTGGATCCTTTTGTGGCAAGTGTTCCTATTAGTGATCGCACAGAATCGGCCCGTCTGGCGGGGTTTTCAAGAGCTCTGGAGCAGGTGCTTATTAAGGCGTCAGGTGACCCAGCGGCAGTCCGCAGCAGTGGCATAGATTTTGGGCAGGCACGCGAATCGGTTCTTCAGTTCAGCTATACCAGCCTGCCAGATCCGGGTGATCCAGAGTCCGAGCAGCTTCGGTTAGAGACGCGATTTGATCCAAATGCCGTTAATCGACTGATGCAGCAAGCGGCGCTCCCTGTCTGGCCCTTGGAACGGCCCACCACCATTATCTGGGTAGTGGTTAACGACACGGGTCAGCGACGTCTGCTAAGTCAGCGCAACGACGATAGACTCCTGGCCGAGGCCTTGCAGCAAGTAGCCAAAGACAGAGGAGTGCCAATTGTTCTTCCGCTGTTGGATTTGTCTGACCAGCAGGCGGTAGATATCGCTGATATCTGGGGCGGATTTCCAGAACAGCTACAGCAAGCGTCTGCGCGTTACGGCGCGAACGCAGTAGTCACGTTGCGCGTCGATGGCACGTCTAATGTATGGCGAACTCGTTGGGCACTGGACGGTGCAGGCCAGTCAGGTCGCTGGTCTACCGAAGACGAATCCTTGTTAACCGCGGTGCGCCAGGGCATGGATCGCTTTGCTGGAGAGTTGGCAGCAAATCAGCGCGTAGTGTCGCGTCCGTCCACTGACAATTCAGGCGAGCTGCGCTTACGTATCTATGGCATTGATTCTGTAACTGCATATGCGCAAGTTCAGAATTATCTCCAGGGGCTTTCCGTGGTGAAATCGGCAACGCTATCCGAAGCGCAGGGCGAAGTAGCTGACTTTGTGGTAAGCGGTGTTCAAAGTACTGAAGCCCTGACTCAGGTAATTTCTTTGGACGATATACTGGTGGCCTATTCTGATCCGATCCAAAACCGCTTAGAATCTAGACTTTCATATCGCTACAACAGGTAAATCATGCATTCTGCGCCAGCTTCAGAGCGCAAATCTCACTGGCGCCACTTGCCTAATGCCATCACTCTGGCCCGCATTGCTGCGGTCGGTCCGCTAGCCTATTTACTGGCGAATTTTCGCTATGAAGCAGCACTTTGGTTGACCTTTGTGGCGGGTGCGTCGGACGCGCTTGACGGTTATCTGGCAAAGCGTTTTGACTGGCATACTGCTCTGGGTGGCATGCTGGACCCGCTGGCAGACAAGCTCTTGCTGGTGGTTTGCTACATGATGTTCGGCTTCAACGAAGTGCTGCCCTGGTGGTTGTTTTGGTTGGTCGTGGGCCGGGACGCAGTAATAATTGCCGGCGCTACGGCTTATCATAATCTGGTCGCACCAGTGAGTAGCGAACCAACACTACTATCCAAGCTCAACACGTTTATGCAGATTTCTCTGGTGCTATGGATGTTGCTTGCGTTGACCTGGTTGGACGGCTTTGGCTGGTTGAGTGAGCTGTTGATTTGGGTGGTCACCGCAACTACTGTAGGCAGTGGGCTGCAATACGTTTGGATTTGGGGGCGTCGGGCTATACGGACTGGCGCAAAAACAGCAAAGGGCTGACATGGTTTTTACAGAATCACAAAAATGGATGACGCTGGCATTGTTCGTGCTGACCGGGTATTTGCTTTACCTGCTGGCACCGGTGCTAACACCGTTTGCGTTTGCGGCAGTGCTTGCATACCTGGGCGATCCTGCTGTGGATTGGCTGGAAGAAAGGGGGCTAAGCCGAACGCTAGGCGTGGTGGTGGTATTTCTTATCATTACGCTAATCACTGTTATTGGCTTACTGGTCATAGTGCCGCTGCTGGAAGAGCAAATCCGCAGTCTGGTGCGCTTGCTGCCAAAATTTGTCGAATGGGCAAAGGGACATGTAGGACCGCTACTGGAGCGTGTGCAGTCGCCGGATGGTGAGCCTTGGAATGTAGATAAGCTGATTGTAGTCGTGCAAGACCATCTCAAGGAAGCTGGCGGATTCGCGGCTGGTTTGCTGGGTTCTTTGTCCAAATCTGGACTGGCGATGATCGCCTGGGTGATGAATATGCTGCTGGTTCCAGTAGTAGCATTCTACTTGTTGCGCGACTGGGACATTTTGGTTGGCAGAGTTCGGGAGCTGTTGCCGAGAAAAATCGAACCCACGGTGATTCATCTGACAAGAGAATCGGATTCGGTGCTTGGTGCGTTTATGCGCGGTCAGCTAACCGTCATGATCGCTTTGGGTGTCATCTACTCATTGGGACTATGGTTTGTCGGGATCGAGCTATCCCTTCTCATCGGCATGGGAGCCGGACTGGTCAGTTTTGTGCCATATCTTGGTGCGATCGTTGGTATGGCTGTTGGCGTAATTGCCGCTTTGTTCCAGTTTGGAGACTGGACTCATGTTCTCATGGTGTTGGCCGTATTCGGGGTCGGGCAGCTGCTGGAAGGTATGATCTTGACGCCCTTGCTGGTTGGTGACCGCATCGGGCTGCACCCGGTAGCAGTGATATTTGCGGTACTTGCTGGCGGACAGTTGTTTGGATTTCTGGGCGTATTGTTGGCTTTGCCGGTGGCGTCTGTGGCAATGGTGCTGCTGCGATATGCGCATGAGAGATACAAACAAAGCGCCATTTATGACACGGCCAAACCGCCAGATGAACAGGTAGAAGCTGAACCGGCTGCGCTGGAGGCTGGAGAGGATTCTGGAGAAGACGGGCTAGAGACGAATCCAAGGCCGACTGAACCGTGAACGCCGTCAGGGACTTGACCCATCAAGGCGTGCTGGATTTGGCGATCCAGCGCGGACAAAGCTTTGATCACTACGTGTCTGGGCCTAATGGGCTGGCAGTTGCTGCTCTGCGCGAATTGCCTGCGCAGCACGCCGCGAGATATTTCATATATGGCGCGTCCGGAACCGGTAAAACCCATCTGCTCAATGCCATGTGCAAACAGCAGCAGGATATGGGTCAAACTGCCATGTTGGTCACGCCTTCCTTGCTGGCAGAGCAAGCCGCCGCGTTGGTTGAGTGTATCGACACGTTGTCACTGATCGCTTTTGACGACATTCATGAAATCGCTGGGCTTGCAGCGCAGGAAGAGGCCCTTTTCCACATCTATAATCGGGCTAAACGAAGCAACGTACATTTCATCGCGGCCGCTCGAGAAAAACCCGCGAACGTCGGCTTTGCGCTGCCGGATCTGCAATCCCGCTTAAATTGGGGCAATTTGTTCCAACTGCGTAGTCTAGACGATGCTGGACGCAAAGAGCTGTTGCGTAATCGGGCAGCTGACAGAGGTATCATTCTCAGCGATCAGGTCATCGATTATGTATTGCGACGAGCGGACCGGGATACCTCCAGTCTTATGGAGCTAATTCGACAACTGGATGAGCTGAGTTTGTCGCAAAAGCGCAGAATTACAGTACCGCTTGTCCGTGCAGTATTGGCTGCGCCTACTGAAAGCGCCCACTCACGCAGCGAGTAGCTAGGCCCACTAATCACACTGGTCTCTCGTTTGACTTCGAAAATACGATCTTGCAGCGTCTAATCGAGCCCAGTTGCCGGTATCGTGCCAGACGCCATGATGCAGCTCCCCTGAAATTTGTCTCTGATCTATCGCCGCGCGCAGCAAAGGCACAATAGAGAACGCTTTTTCCCGGTGGTGTCGGACAAGCTCTGGTCGATACAGACCAATCCCCGCAAAGGTGAATCCTGGTTGCGCCGACTGTGTCACCAGGTGCTGTTCCAATCCAAAATCGCCGGTGGATTTCCAACCTGGATTATTGATCAATATAAGATGTGCCAAAGCATTTTTGAGGTCCAGCTGAGTAAGCGGGGAAAAATCAAAATCCGTGACGATGTCAGAATTGACCACTATGAAGGGCTCATCATGGAAGTAGTCCAAGGCGTGCGCCATGGCGCCGCCCGTGTCGAGTGGGATTGGCCCTTCATAAGAATGGCGGATTCTGACACCCCAGCTACGGCCAGAGCCCACATACCGTTGAACTTGCGCGGCCAAATGCGCTGAGTTAATCACAATGTCCTGGCAACCTGCGTCTGCGAGTTGACTTATCAGGCGGCTAATTAACGGCTCGCCACCTACGTGTACCAGCGGCTTTGGTACATAGTGAGTGGTAGGTTGTAGGCGCTTTCCGTAGCCCGCTGCGAGAATTAAAGCGCGCACAGGGAATGCTTGAACCTGGGTAGAATTTCTTGGTCGACCCATTCACCGAACGCGTTCAGCTCGGGATATTTGGCGCTGGAATCCACCACATAGGACAGCGTGCGTGGAACGTCTTGCAGGTAGCTCGACTTGCCGTCACGATGATTGAGGCGGCAGAAAATTCCAGCAGCCTTGAGGTGCCGCTGAATCCCCATCAGGTCAAACCAGCGATCCCAGTCGTCCACCGAGATTTCCTCGCTCCGATGACCGTTCACCATATCCAGGAACATGTGCGACCAGGTGTTTACCTGCTCGTCTGGCCATCGGACATAACAGTCTCGCAGCAGCGAGACCGCATCATAGGTGACAGGTCCTTTCACCGCGTCTTGAAAATCAATAATGCCGGGATGGTCAGGATTGTCCGGGTTGTACATCAGGTTTCTGGAATGATAGTCGCGATGCACAAATACCTGTTGTTGGTTTATTGCATTTTGGACGAGTCGCTGTTGTATGGTCTGCCAGTCAGAAAACTGATCTGTGGCCAGATGCCTGTCTACCAGCCAATCTGAGAACAATGCAAGTTCATTTAGCAGCAGCGCCTCGTCGTACTCGGGCAGGCCATCAGGGTTGATTTGTTGCATCGTGATTAACGCGCGCAGCGCCGACTCGTACAGATCGTTCGCGGTCTCTTGGTCAAGCAGCGATGCCAGCTGGGTGTCCCCCAGATCTTCTAGCAACAAGTACCCGGCGTCTAAATCGGAAGCAAAAATTTGTGGGGCAAATAAGCCCGCGCCACGCAGCTTGCGATCGACGTAGATAAACGGTTTGCTGTCTTCTTTGTCCGGTGGAGCATCCATCAGAATGTAACTGGGGTGGTCTGGATGGCTCAGTCGCCAATAGGAACGAAAGCTGGCATCACTGCTTGCAGGTGATAGCGACCAGGCTTCGCCGAGCTTGGACTTAACCCATCTCTGACGGGCTTGGGCAGGGTTGAACTCTTCTGGAGTGGCCAACGGATAATCCAACGTTTGTTTTGTAGTAGTTTATCGAAAGCCGGACTCAGAGGGCACCCAGCTATAAAGCTTTAATTTGTCTCTTGGCCGTTTGTGATTTCCACACGTCCAGTGAGCGACGATTCATCGGGAATCAAATTTCCTTCCTCATCCATATAGTCATGATCACCCACTACAATGCGCGCCAAGTCCGGTGATCGGGCATCTGATCGTATGTTTACGTTCAGCGTGCCGATGCTAAAGTTTGGTAGCGGTCCATCGCCGGAAGCGGTTAAAACAATGCTGTCGTCGCCGTTGGTCTGGCAGGTCAACGAGACTCCGTTGATATCGCTGCAGTTGCTCACAGTAACTTCCATTTGTGAGTTATCAAAGTCTAGCTGTACCGTAAAAGTCTGCACGTTTCCGGTCTGGTTTTGAAACGTCATGTCTAGAATGATTTCTTCCCCAGGATTGCCGCCGCCAGAAGTAACCATAACGCCTGCGATGGTGGGCAAAGACAGGCAGACTGCCAATAGTGCTGCTCCGAATTGGGTTAGTGAACGCATAGCTTATCTCCAAGATTTGTTGATCGGATGCTAGCAGCTTCGGCATCTACTCAAAGTGGAGGCAGCGGCGGAACGCAGGGGTACTCGCGTATGGCGTGTCGCATGAGCCACTTTTCACCCTGAACTACAGGCAATCCGGAATGCAGTGATTTCGGGTCTGCCGCGCCGTCTTCGGTAACGTTGCGATGCACTAGGCCCTGGCCGTCCTGCCAGGACAGTTTCAACCCGGCCGCGGGGTACTCGGTTTGACCGCCAACTTCAGGTGCAAGCAAGCAGCCCAGTACCGTGTGAGTCCTTTGACCACCAGGGTCTCCTAGAACCTGCTCATTGTGCTGGAGTTGTGCTTCGTTAAAGGCGTCAATGTGCGGCTCGTACTTTTCTTCATGCTGGTAGCGAATGATAGAGCCTGGCTCAAATTGTGAAACAGACACGCCCATACGGTCGGCAATATCGTGCATGAATCGCGCGGAAACCAAATTGGACTCTGCTTGCAACATATCCAAGCCCTGTCCGGTAAATAGCAATGCGTCGGCGTACGCATGACCCGTTCGGTAAGATTCTGGTAGAGCCAGTTCTGCGCTAACCAGATGAATTAGGTAGGCGCAATCGACAATATCCAAGGCGTTGTCTATGACTATCACTTGCGGAGACTCACTCACAGTCCGGCTGCTCGCGCTGGTGGGCCGACTTGGAACAATGTTGGCAAACAGAGACGCGCAACTGGTTTCTTCTTCGAGTTGATTCAGGGAGCTTAGTAATTGTTCTCCGATGCGGTTGGCAGTGACGTCATCATGAGCGCTCGCGAGCTGTTCTCTAAGCGGCCGATTGTCGGCAAACCATTGTTTTAGTGCAGCGTACGCAGCATTGGACTGGGCAAGTCGATCCGCCGGCCAGTTGGCCTTGATATAGCTGGCTAAATAGACGCCCGCGTCGGACGCTCGCAACAAGAGTGCGTCGCGAAGCTCAGTAGATTCCAAAGGCAATTGGGACAGGAAGAAATAAGATTGCGCATGACCCAGGGCCAGGTTGTATTTCAATAATTGCCCGGCTTTCTCCCATTGATATGCTGAGGCATTGGCCTCGTGAGCTAAATGGTAGGCAATATTCCAATTGATACTGGGGAATGGCACCAACCCAAAGTTGTCGCGCATGGATTGCAGGTTTTCGCGACGTTGAGGAGTGCCACCTTGCAACATATCCAGCTCCAACAGGCTGTCCAAAGCGCCCGGATGGTCATGCTGAGCAGCTTGAATTAACCAGTCCCATGCTGATTCCATGGCCGCCTCGTCCCGGCTTCGAGCGAGCATAGTACCCAATTGCCAGCAGGCCTGTGGATCACCTTCACTAGCAGCCTTGTGCAACGCTACCAAGTCTGGTGTTGCCAACTGGTTTGTATCGTTGTCCTGTTCGCGGATTGTGGAGCTGTGCACCATACGGGTTCCTGTTCTATTCGCACGTTGTGACAAAATGATCACTATGAGACCTTACATTAGCGCCAGCAGTTGTCAGAGTCCTCTGCGGGCCTTTGTGTGACCAAGATTTGACTGGCAGCAATACGTTCAACGCTAATTCGGGAGCGGAATTCAATTTATGGCAACCCAAGAACTCACGGAAATGCTCGACCAACTCGATGACATCGATGGTAACGAAGTCACCATGCAGGAAATTTTGAAAACCTTTTCGCATCGAGGTTTTGGTGCCCTGATTTTGATACCAGCGCTGATTGTCTTGCTGCCTACCGGTATTTTGCCAGGGGTGGCAACCATATGTGCGATTTTTATTGTGCTAGTAATGTCCCAACTGCTTTTTGGGCGGGATCATCCTTGGTTGCCAGAACAACTGAGAAACTTGAGCCTGCCCCATGACAGGGTGAGCCGGTCTGTTGAGCGGGCCCGGCCAGTAACAAAGAGGATAGATAGAATAATCAAACCGAGATTGTCTTACCTAGACAACACGATGTCTCGAAGAATAGTAGCGCTGCTTTCCATGTTCATCGCCATTACCATGATACCGCTGGAACTCGTCCCATTCGCGGTCGTCATTCCAGCTGGATTGTTGGTGATACTTTCACTCGCCTTGGTAGCAGACGACGGCGTGGTGCTTGTTGTTGGCTTTGTATTAACGCTGATGGCGCTTTGGTTCGGAGTCGCCCAGTGGCCTTGGCTTGAATAATCTCCGCGCTGTTGATTGATCGAATTTCTGTTAACTCGGGTTAATGATAAATGTGATTTTCATTCTGCATGAGAGAATTTCCGCCTAGACGGCACTAATTACACAACTGGTAGCTTTTGGGAGGTGCTGCCGTAGTCGGTGCTTAGGTGGAGATGTTGATATGACACTGCTGAGCCGGCTCATCATGGCAATTTTAGTCGTCTTAATTGCGGCTGGATTTTGCGGGTGGGCAGTTCATTCCCAATGGTTGCAAACAACCCCTGCGTTGTTTCTATTGACCACCACAATTTGTGCTGTCTTGGTTTTCCTTTTTGCGCTACCTGCGTGGCGTTTGACGCGTCTGCGACAAGAGCTGAAAGATATAGACGTAGCCAACGCTCATATTGACCCAGAATGGGCGGAGAAATTTAGCGGCGATCTTGCCGTGGTCGTAGAAGGCATCACCAAATTAAATCACGAGGTGGAGCAGCGCCGACAACTTCTTGCCGAGCATATGCAGGATTTGGAGTTCACCGTCGAACGACGCACCGCTGAACTAAGCACCGAATTGGAAAAGATCAATTCGGGTATTGCCCATTTGCCTGCTCCTGTTCTCCATTTCAATACCTGGGGCGGACTCGAATATGTAAATCAGGCTGCGCGTGAATTACTGGGTATAGCGGAAGACCAGCAAGTAGACGACTTTGCTGAGGAAATTCTCGACCCGGAGTCAGCAGACATACTGCAAAATGCCATGGCCAATCTGCGCGAAGGCGATACCGTAAGCGGTCAACAAATCAATTTGTGCCGCCCTAGTGGTCGTGTCGTTGAGTGCATTGGGGCTTTTGACTTTGACGAGACAAACCCTGGGGCTGAAGTCCGTTTGGTTTTAATGGATATCACCAGTTTGCAGTGCAAGCGCCGAGCGCTGAAGAGCCGTGTGGCGATGGCTAGCACCTTTGTAGAGCATAGCCCGGCACCGGTAGCGATTCTGGATAATCGATTGCGCTGTGTCACGGCCACCGAGGCCTGGTGTCGTTTGGTTGGAAAGACCAGCAAGAACATCAAGGGATACAAGCTTTTAGAATCCCTTAGCCCCCCAGTAGCGAAAATATTTGAAGGCGCCTTGCAAGGGCGCGAGGGTCAGGTGGAGTGCGAGTTCGTTACCGCCAAGGGCGTCGCGGAGACGGTGCGCTGGATGGTGCGGCCATGGCGTCGCCACACCGAAGAAATAGCTGGCGTGGTTGCGGTTATGGAAGTAATGACGCTGCGCCGCCAGCATGAACGCCAGCTCAGGAGGCTAGCGGATGTGGATGCGCTCACTGACCTGCCAAATCGACGCAAGCTGTATGAAACGTTGGAAAAACTCATTGCGGAGCAGAAGACTTTTGGGATGGTTTTTGTCGATCTGGATGGCTTTAAGAGCGTCAACGACGAACACGGTCATTTGGTGGGTGATAAAGTGCTTTGCCGAGTCGCCGCACGACTGCGGGAGTTTGCTAATCGGGAAATGTTTACGGCGCGACTGGCAGGTGATGAGTTCGTTCTGATTGACGAATCTACCACCACCGAAAAACAGCTGGATTCGTTGGTCGGACAGGTAGAAAACTTCATGACACAAACCTACCGTATCAATGGTACGTCTGTCCTGCTGGGTGCAAGTGTAGGTGGCTCTCTGGCGGGACAGGACGACGATCCAGAATCGCTATTACAACGCGCCGATAAGGCAATGTATTCCCAAAAACTCTTGCATCGCACGGCGTAAAGGTATCGGTTAGGTCTAGGCCGCATCTAAGCAACTGCGACTCAATCTTGCACCTTGGGCTGAATGTTGTGGACGACTCGGCGAATGGTAGTGAAAAGCATCAGTACCGTACTGATTAACACCCCGGTTAAAAACGCTTCTAGAAAAACCAAAACGTGATAGAGCACGGGATAGTAATTTTCCGGAATGTTTTCGAACTCGCCAATAGGCAGGCTCAGCGCCATCAATAACATGATCGCCGTGCACAAAGTAACCGTGCTCAACAATCCAATGATGTTGATACGTTCGTAAATGCCTTTGTCAAAATTGTCTTCGGTCTTATGCGTCAGTCCGGTTAATGTGAGCATAAGTGCAAGAATCGTGGCAGAAGCTGTCGCTACTGCCGCCCCAAAATACAAGCCCGAATCTGCTAGTGCATTAATAAGTTGTTCGGCTTTTGCACTGCTGTATACATTGCCTACGAGATAGCGGCCGATGAGGCTTGTGACGATCACAAACCCGCCCGCAAACCATATCCAGCGATCTTGCAGCAGTCTCCTGGTCCAACTCATGCCAAGGGTCTAAATTTTAAGGGGCCTCGTATCTTAAAGGCCGCTATGTGAATGAAAAATCAGTAAGTTTTTATATTTTTTGCGTTAGCCGAAGAGTGCGTCCAATGTACGAGCAGCGGTCCAAGGCTGAAACCACATTTTCCAGGTTGGAGAGTTTGGCAAAATGAGTTTGATTTACTGCTGAAGCTATACAAGCCGCTATTGCGATGCCACGCTAATGCGCCGTTGCAAAGACTCCACAAACTCCCAGTTAGCGATCCGTTTCGCATACTTGCTTTGATTTAATAGCTCGGTGAGTGACAAGTTGGGGAATCGCTGATCGCGCAGGAAATGAACGAATTGACGCGTACGTAGTGCATCAAACCAGGCATGAACGTGTCTTATGAATTGATCTACGTTTGTAGAGTTTGCCTTGGCATGGTCAAGGGCGGTAAGCATGCCGATTTTTTCCAGACCGCCTGTAATCAAATCCAATTCCACATCACTCTTGTGGTTCAAAAGAGTCTTTCTAATTTGGCCTGGGTCATCGAACAGGTCCGGAATAATGCTGATTACGGTCTGCAGCTGATCGAATACGCGCGGATCATAGTAGTCTTGTACGTACTGGCTACTTTTTGTGGCTTGCACGTCGGCAGTGCGAAGCGCCTTGTTTACCGCAGCGCCGGTGCCGAATGGAACACGATCCGATGTTCGGGAGCGAATTTCTATAGGTGCACACCTGGCGTGTGCGAACGGGCCCACTTTGGCGAGTTTGTTGAGCATGTAAAAATCTTCCGCCGCCTGACGTTTGGGGAATCCCCGAACTTGCGCGTATGCCTGCACGTGAACCGCAAACGCGCTGCCGACGGTCTGGAACGCATAAGGCGATCGCGCCCATGCCAGTCCCTCTTCGTACAATCTGATGAATAGCTCATAGCGCATGGTGGCCAAGTCGACCGCTGCATCGCCACAGTCGATATGCGTGAACGGGAAAAGCAGCGCGGTAAACGAGTCATCGAATGAGTCAACAGCCTCAAAATATTGCTCAGGCAATTTCGTGTCTGCATCGGTATTACATATCCAGGGACTGCTTAGTGCTCCACTGACGTACAAACCGGCAGCCATATCCGCGCCGAGCTTGCGGGCCAGGCCTACGCCCTGCTTATTTGGTAACTGAAGATGTTCACGGGTTCGATTAATCAGCACTAGCTCTACGCTAGGAGATATTCGGCTGTCTGTAGTGGGTGTTCCGATCATGACGCCGGTCCGATCACATACTGTTGAGAGATTGAACAAGCCAGCAACATCCTGCAAGAATGCCAGATTGGCCACCTTTACTTGTTCGCTGGCGTCCATCTGATGATTCACCACCACGATTAATAAGAGCCGCTGAGTGACACCGGGTAAGCGCTGCAGAAAATCTACTGTTTCTTTGTGTACCGGAATAACAAGGCAATGAGCACAAGGCGCAATCTTCTCAGCAACAGTCGCATAGGGCAGGGCTTCGGCGTAGCTCTTTAGGTACTTATCTAAATGTGGTTTGGAGGGCTTCAACGGTTTAATGCAGCGCAGCTCTAATGGGTAAGTTGGCAACAATATCCGCTTCAGATTCTAGTAATTCTTCTAAGCGAGGGGCGATAGTATCTTCAGGAAAATAAAGTTTCGCCAGGTCGATAAACAGCTGGTGATGGTTTTGCTCGGATCGAGTGATGGAGACGTAGAATCTTTTCAGGCTCTCGTCTTCTAATGCGGCGGCGACTAGCCCGAATCGTTCGGCGCCACGGGCCTCGATAATGCCCGCGATCAGCAGCCGATCCAGAAGGTACGCATCGCGCCCCTGGCGCATGAGTTTGCGCACCGCGTTGACGTATGGATCTTTTTCATCTGCGCCCATAATCAGGTTGCGCTCCATTAAGAGCTTTACTACGGCGCGAAAATGGGTCAGTTCCTCCAGCGCGAGATCTACCATTGCCCGCACCAATTCCGTTCGATCGGGGTAGTGGGCAACCATGGTCATTGCCATGCTGGACGCCTTTTTCTCCGCTGCGGCATGGTCTAGCAAGAACTTGTTAAAGTCGGCGAGCACACATTCGGTCCACGACCGGGGTGTCTCAAACCCAAGTTTAATATTCATCTATGTCGGATTGCTTTTGGCAGCGCGCATCATACCGCAGATCAGACTCTGTGGAAGCTAGCCCGGCCAGGCCATATTCAGGGCGCTCGTATTGACGTTAGTGACACTAATCCGTACCATATCGGTACTGTTTAACGTGGTCCCACCTATCGTGCTGCGCATCGCAAAATTAACCGACTATGCTTTACTGATTGCTACTGCCATGGCAGAGCAGCCGGAGCGCCGTTTTTCTGCTTCCGAGTTGGCCGCAGAGGTGCACTTAGAGCCTCCTACGGTTAGCAAGGTGCTTAAGTTACTGGCAAAGGCCGGTGCAATCCGTTCGTTTCGTGGGGCTCAGGGTGGCTATCAAATGGACCACTCACCGGAAAAAGTAAGTGTTGCAGATATTATCGTGGCTATTGAAGGCCCAATCGGCATGACTGAATGCAGTCAGCATAAAGGTCTGTGTAGTCAGGAGTCTCGCTGCCGACTTCGCCGACATTGGCGGCGCATTAGTGGCGCTGTTGGTGACGCTTTAGGAGCGATTACGCTGGCGGATATGTTGCAACCAGACTTGCCAATGCCCACCTTGGCAAAGATTGAGGTAAGTGCTCTTTCGAGCAAAAAATCATTATGAGTACACTGGAACAAGAACATAAAACTGCAAGCGAGCAGGAAGCGGTGCACAAGCGCAACGCGGAACAAAATCTGGATGAGCTCGTAGATCGCCGCTATGAGCATGGTTGGTCTACTGACATTGAATCGGACACGCTTCCGCCGGGTTTGGACGCCGATGTCGTTCGTGCGATTTCGCAGAAAAAAGACGAGCCGGAGTGGCTCACGGACTGGCGTCTGAAGGCATTCGAACACTGGAGCAACATGCGCGAGCCCAATTGGGCGCACGTGAACTTTCCCAAGATCGATTACCAGGCAATTTCATATTATGCGGCACCAAAAGGTCCAAAGTACGAAAGTTGGGATGAGGTTCCAGCGGAACTCATTGAAACCTATGACAAGTTAGGTGTGCCGCTGCACGAGCGAGCGAAATTGGCTGGTGTGGCCGTCGACGCAGTGTTTGACTCGGTGTCTGTGGGCACAACTTTTAAAGAAGAGTTGGCCAAGGCGGGCGTAATTTTCTGCTCTTTCTCTGAAGCAGTAAAGGACCATCCTGAGCTGGTGCGAGAGTATCTTGGCTCGGTAGTTCCGTACAGCGACAATTACTTCGCAGCGCTTAATTCGGCTGTCTTTTCCGACGGATCGTTTGTGTTTATCCCCAAGGGTGTTAAGTGTCCTATGGAGCTATCCACCTATTTCCGTATAAACGCAATTAATACGGGACAATTTGAGCGCACCCTGATTATTGCGGAAGAAGGCAGCCAGGTTAGCTATCTCGAGGGCTGCACGGCGCCTATGCGCGACGAGAATCAGTTGCATGCGGCTGTTGTTGAGCTGGTCGCGTTGGAGCGAGCCAATATCAAATACTCCACCGTGCAGAACTGGTATCCCGGAGATGAAGACGGTGTGGGCGGCATCTACAATTTCGTAACCAAGCGCGGCGACTGTCGTGGCGACGATTCAAAAATCTCTTGGACGCAGGTGGAGACCGGATCGGCGATTACCTGGAAGTACCCTTCCTGCATTTTGCGCGGTGACCGATCAAGCGGCGAATTTTATTCAGTGGCGCTAACCAACAATCATCAGCAAGCCGATACCGGCACCAAGATGATTCACGTGGGCAAGAATACGAAGAGCTATATCGTCTCCAAAGGAATATCCGCAGGCAAAGGGCAGAACGCTTATCGTGGTTTGGTGCAAGTGCATGCGGGCGCGGACGATGCGCGAAACTTTACCCAATGTGACTCACTGTTGATTGGTAAAGAATGCGGTGCTCACACCTTTCCCTACATAGAAGCGAAAAATCCAAGCGCCGTAATAGAGCATGAGGCAACCACCTCAAAAATTAGTGATGATCAGCTGTTTTATTGCTTACAGCGTGGTATCCCGGAAGAGGATGCCGTATCCATGATCGTGGACGGTTTCTGTAAAGAGGTGTTCAAAGAGTTGCCCATGGAGTTTGCGGTAGAGGCGAAGAAATTATTGGAAGTCAGCCTGGAAGGCGCGGTTGGCTAATCGCGGCTGCTGAAGCGCGATTAATAAACCCAAAAGAAAATACATTATGACAATGCTTAAGATTGAAAATTTACACGCCGAAGTAGAAGGCAAAAAGATTCTGAAAGGCCTGAACCTGGAAGTGGCTGCCGGCGAAGTTGTGGCAATTATGGGGCCCAACGGCTCCGGCAAAAGCACCCTGGCTAATGTGCTGGCTGGACGGCCAGGCTATGAGATAACCGAAGGCTCAATAAGCTATCAGGGGGCGGACTTGATGGAGTTAAGCCCCGACGAGCGAGCCTGCGCCGGCGTGTTTTTGGCGTTTCAGTATCCAGTTGAGATTCCAGGTGTTAATAACACGTATTTTTTGCGAACCGCATTGAACGCTCAGCGCAAGGAGCGTGGCGAGACAGAATTGAACTCGATGGAGTTTCTAAAGTTGGTGCGGGAGAAACTCAAGATTCTGCACATTCGAGACGATTTGCTGCATCGTGCCGTTAACGAAGGTTTTTCTGGCGGCGAGAAAAAACGCAATGAAATTTTTCAAATGGCTGTCTTGGAGCCACAGTTGGCTATTCTGGACGAGACTGACTCTGGGCTGGATATTGATGCTTTGAAGATCGTTTCGGATGGCGTAAATCAGCTCCGCGACACCAATAGAAGTTTTATTGTGGTAACGCATTATCAGCGTCTGCTGGACCACATTGTTCCCGACTCGGTTCACGTACTGTCGGATGGCCAGATAATTAAATCTGGTGATAAAGATTTGGCGGTCAAACTAGAACAAGAAGGGTACGGTTGGTTAGAAGAGACCGCGGCATAGACATGAAAGCAGCTATTCATCAAGACCATGATACTTCGGTCAGCACCGACGCATTGCGTCAGTCATTTGATCAACACGGCATTCCGCAATCCAGGTTGGAATCTTGGAAGTATACCAATCTGCGTAGTCTGACCCTGGAAAAATTTCCGCGTGCCGACAAATCTTCCGTGGTGCTGGAACCTGAAGACCTGGCGGATTTATTACCCCAAAGTGGCGACGGTAGTCGACTCGTGTTGGTAAACGGTCAGGTCTCTGATCAATTGAGCATACTGCCAGAATCTGGTGTGACAATACGCAAAGAGACAATTACCACGCTGGAACATCCGGCGTTGGCTCATCTGGATCTAAATGATGCGGCGAACAGTCTGGCTGCACTGGCAGTAACGGAGATGGGTCAATCGGTTGTAATTGACGTAGATGCCCGTTCGAATTGCGATAATCTCCTGGAGATTGTCCACGTCGCGGTGGGCGGAGAGTCTAACCAGCGCATTGCTACTGGCCTTATGGTAAATGTTCAAGAGGGCGGCTCGCTACAGATTTCGGAGTCTTTCCATGACTTTGGTGAAGTTGGCCAATGGCATAACTATGTGAGTCTGGTCGCGCTGGATGCGCATTCACGCCTGGACTGGCTGCGTGTTCAAGCTGCTTCTGCGAAACACTATTTGTACTGCAGTTCTACCGTATCGCAAAAGCAAGGCAGCAATTTCTCTCTACACGGCTTTGATGTGGGTGGACGCATTACCCGTCACGATACCAAAGTCGCTCTCGTGGGAGAGGGCGCTCATTGTGATCTACACGGGGTGTATGCCTTAGATAAGCGCCGCCATGTGGATCACCAGGTATGTGTAGATCATATTTCAGCTAATGCCAGCAGTAGCCAAGTCTACAAAGGGATCGTAGACGCAGGCGCTCGTGGAATCTGGAACGGGAAGGCGGTTGTGCGTAAAGGTGCGGATGGCACTGATGCCAGACAAAAGAACGCCAACCTGCTGCTATCAGACAAGGCGGAAATTGATGCCAAGCCAGAGCTGGAAATTTACGCGGATGATGTGAAATGCGCCCACGGTGCCACGATAGGGCAACTAGATGCCCGGCAGCTTTTCTACCTGCAATCAAGGGGTATTGAAGAGTCTGAGGCGAGGCTGCTACTAACCCACGCATTTTGTCGCGAAGTTGTAGAAATGGTACCGATGTCCTCGGAACATGATCGCATCAATGCGTTGTTGGCAGAACATTTGCCGCGCAACGAAGCGCTCCAAGACGTTGTGGAAGATGATCTGTAACGACTCCTCAGAGTTTTAGGCTGCTCTCGAAGTCGCCGCAAAATCAAATGAGTCAACAATTGAAAATGACCGGAATAACCATCTGAAGGATTTCTCATGAGCGCAGTCTCTAGAACCAATGATACGGCTTTTGATGTCTTCAAGATTCGCCAGGACTTTCCGATACTAAGTCGAGAAGTACATGGAAAGCCACTGATATATTTCGATAATGCGGCGTCTGCTCAAAGGCCCTTGGCAGTGATCGAAGCCACTGACAACTTCTATCGCAATATCAATGCCAATATTCACCGCGGCGTGCATACATTGAGTGAGACCGCCACCGAAGCCTTTGAAAGCGCGCGTGACACCATGCGGGACTTTTTAGGTGCCGCAGAATCTGCCGAGATCGTTTGCACTCGAGGAGCTACCGAAGGCGTCAATCTGGTGGCCCAGGCATTTGTGCGTCCGCAGGTGGGTGAGGGTGATGAAATACTCATTACCCACATGGAGCACCATTCAAACATCGTGCCCTGGCAATTGGTTTGTGAGCAAACTGGTGCGACCCTCAAAGTGGCACCGGTCAATGATCGCGGCGAGCTCATTGTTGATGAGTTCAAAGCCTTGCTGAGTGACCGAACCAAGATGGTTGCCATGATTCATGTGTCCAATGCGCTGGGCACCATAAACCCCATCAAAGAGTTGATAGCAGCGGCACACGAACGTGACATTCCCGTCCTTATAGATGGCGCTCAATCAACGCCCCATATGGCCATTGATGTACAGGATCTGGACTGCGATTTTTTCTGCGTCGCTGGCCACAAAATGTTTGGACCCACCGGCATTGGTGTGTTGTACGGAAAGCGCAAATACCTAGATGCAATGCCACCGTACCATGGCGGCGGCGAGATGATTAAGCACGTTACGTTTGAAAAGACGATTTATAACGATTTACCGGCGAAGTTTGAGGCAGGCACGCCCAACATTGCTGGCGGGATCGGTCTTGGTGCAGCTGCAGAGTATTTGATGCAGCTGGGCCTGGATAACATAGCGGCCTATGAGAACGAATTATTGCAGTACGCAACGCATGCCTTTGAAAGTATCGATGGACTTACTTTAGTCGGGACCGCCGCCAACAAAGCCGCAGTGCTTTCATTTACTTTGGATGGAATCCATCCTCACGACCTGGGCACTATTCTGGATCATTCAGGGATTGCCATTCGTACTGGACACCATTGCACCATGCCGCTGATGCAGCGCTTTGGTTTGCCAGCGACAGCTCGCGCGTCACTCGCTTTTTATAACACGTTCGATGAGATTGATCAGTTTGTTGAGGCGGTGAAAAAAGCGCGGGATATGCTTGCTTAAGTCAGGCCGGGAACATGCAGCCTGAAGCTAGCGCCGCTTTGCAGTCGCTGTATCGGGATTCGGTTCTCGAACATAATCGCAATCCGCGCAACCATGGGCAGCCAAGCGAGTTTACGCATAGTGCTCGCGGTCTAAATGCGCTGTGTGGCGACGACATTACGGTGTTCGCTCAGGTAGACGCTGATACGATTATTTCTTTGCATTTTATCGGTGAACCTAGCGCCATTACCATGGCGTCCGCTTCCATGATGTGTGAGGTCGCATCGGGAAAGTCTCGAGATTTTCTGCTGGCGACCAAGCGCGCGCTGGAGAACATGCTTGCCCAGCCGCCAGACCAGGCTCCTTCGCACGAAGAACTTGGAAATCTAGTGGCATTTGCTGGGGTTAAGGCCTACCCATCAAGGATACGTGCTGTGTTATTGCCGTGGGCGGCGCTAGAGGCTGCGCTGAATGAAAAACATGAAGCGACCACAGAATAAGGACGAATAATGACTGAGTGGACCAAAGTTGCATCTGTCGATGGTTTCGAGAACGGTAGCTACAGAGTGGTCGATGTGGATGATGTGTTGATTGCAGTGTTCAACGTGGACGGCAAGTTTTATGCCATTGAAGATGTGTGCACGCACGATGGTGGAGAGCTTACCGGTGGGCGTTTTGAAGGCTGCGAGGTGGAGTGTCCTCGCCACGGTGCTCGATTTGATGTGACCACAGGTGAGGCACTATGTGCGCCTGCGTTTGTGCCGACGGCGGTATTCCCAGTGAAGCTAGAAGATGGCTTCGTTTACACGCGGGATGACCGCTGGGATTAGCCAGCGGTTGCGGCGCGATTTATCTTGCAAGACTTCCTATCTATTTGCCCTTTATCCCAGAGTTGCAATGATCTTTCAGCGTGTCACCAGATTGTTGACGGCAAGAAACGCTTGCTGGATTTGACTGGTAATTAGCGCAACAGCCCAGCCTTGCTGATGCCTCTGTCAACGGTCGGTCGGGCAGTCTTACTGCCAACCTGTAAACATTTCTCGCTCAAATTGCCCAAGACTTAACATAGGTAAAGCGCTTGGGTTGGGGTATGACCAGCTGTCGGAAAATGCTGCATCTGGTCGTGGCAGAATAGACAATAGCGTTCAGTTTGATATTCTAGTAACTTCTAGGTTATCAGGGTATCTATTTGAAAAAGCTGCTTTTAATTGTTTTCATATTTGGCGCATTGATTGCTCTAATTGCGCCGACGTATGTTGGTGCGCAGGTATTTGTGCGGCCGCTTGACTGGTCAATATGCCAGAGTGTGCCGATTAGCCAACAACCTATTGGATGCGAAGGATTTAATGTTCGGCTGCGGATGATAGCGGAAAAGTATCCCCGATTGGCGCAAGGGGTGGCAGACGCATTTAGGGAAATGGGCGGTGCCCCCAGTTGGGGTGGTTATAAGACATTGAAGGGTGGGCACTTTGCAGGTGCGCCGGATCTTGTTTTGGATACTTATGGCTACGATAACGTAGCCAGTGCATCCTATGATCCTGTGAATAAGGTGCTAATTGTCGACTCTCACAATGGTTCGCTGAATTGTCAGCCTGTCGGTGCTACTGCTGACTTGCCTCCATCAAACGATGTGGCCTTCGTTGATGGTCGCCTGGTGATTTTAACTGGCCCAATTATCTTTGATCCCACACCGGGCAAATCCACAATAAAAATATTGTCCAGTCATGGCAATAACGTTTGTTCGGCAAGCGCAAACCAACTGCCTTTGTTTACAAGTTCTTTCGAATAGAGTTTTGGTGACACACTGATACTTAGGCAGAAACGTTGGACCGGTCCCGTAAACAGGTAAACGCTGAATCAATTCTGACTCAAAAAAAAGGCTGCCCTCCATGGCAGCCTTTTTTCATATTCACACTGATGTGTTTTAGATAGCGTTTTTACACCTCAGGTCAGCCTTTCTGCTCAGTTTCGGCAACCTGAATAAACTCTCGATTTTTCTCCACCGTTTTCAAGCCAATTCCTTTTACATTGACCAACTCGTCGGCATGCTTGAATCCGCCGATCTCCTCGCGGAGTTCGACTATAGCTTGCGCTTTTTTCATGCCCACTCCGTCTAATGCCTCTGCAAGTTCCTCTGCGGTAGCGGTGTTCACGTTCACGGGTTGACCTGCATGAGCTGGCAAACTAACGATGCTGGCCGCAATGATCATGGCAAACAGAATGGCACTGATTTTGGTTTTGATATTCATAGATATTCCTCCATTGAAAATATAATTAATTACCGGCTTCCTGCCGGAGTGACGAGGTGGCATCCTGCCACCTCCCCACGTTCGCGGACCCCTTGTCCACGTCGCGCTTCCTTGCGCTATTGATCCAAACCGTTCTTCCTTGAACCTGGCTTGATCCGGCCGCTCATCCTTAAGCGACGGAGGAAATCATACGGGCGTTTGAAAGGTTAAAGTATTGTTAATGTCCTAATAGCGTGTAGGAAATATCCTATAGCTACGTAGGACGTTCAGTTGAACAGTCACGGATTAGCGCTAATGTTCATCCGTCATTTAGGTGCGGCCCGAGAATGTGGGTATAATCGCCGCCCTTTGAGACCAATAAGAGAAAGTTCGGTGGAATTTGAAAACTACAGTAGCTTCTGGAACAAACAAGCTGCGACCGAAGAAGGTGCGTTTGCTGGCGTAGATGGCAGTGCCAGTGAAGATATTGTGCGGATGACCGGAGAATGGACCGCCAATCAAGTACGTCAGGCGTTGCAGTTGGATGGGAGCCAAAGCGTCGTTGAACTCGGATGCGGTGTTGGCCGGATTGGTCGCGAGCTCATGCATGATTGCGCCAAATGGACTGGCACTGACATCTCAGGCGCGATGCTCAAGGTTGCCAAGGAGCGGCTGCAGGACTTCTCTCACACTGAGTTTGTTGAATTAGAGCGCACCAGCCTGGACATGCTGCAAGATGCTTCCCTGGATCGGGCCTACTCGGTGGCCGTGCTTTGTCATATGGATAAGGAGGATTTGTATCTTTATCTGCAAGAGCTACATCGCATCCTTAAAGATGGCGGCATGGCGTATATCGAAACCTGGAATCTCTCCCACCCCATGGGTTGGAAGCGCTGGGAATTCGAAGTAGCCAACTGGGCAAGATCGGATCACTCCAAGCGTAAGGACGTAGCCAGAAATCAGTTCTGTGCGCCGGATGAGCTCAGACTCTACCTCGAACATGCCGGTTTTGACGTTATTTCTTTATATGATGATTCCGCATGGAATCAAGCGACGGTTGCCAAGGGTTTGTCACCAGAAGAATTGGCATCTCAGCAAGAACGCATGGCCAGGCTTCGTCCAGAGCTTGAGCATTCCCAATTGTGGTCGACGCTCTTTGGCGAACTGCTGGATGTCATTTATGGCGTGGTTCCTCCGCAAACCATGCTGGAAGCCCTGGAGCAACGTGAGCCGTCCATCGAAGTCGATGTCTATCGCAAATACCTACTAGCGCTGTGGCGCCAGGGCGAAGCCCACTGGGGCCCGGCTCCGACGAAATCCTAAGATTCGTCTTTAGGTGAGTACAGCATGCCGGGCCAGGATTGTGGCCCGGTTACAACAAAGTCCCGGGTAACCGTATCAAATAATCGTAGACCTTCAGGGTCCATTGCGTGGGCAGTCACGAAATAGTCCCCGGGTGCCAGTGGCAGGTGCTGCAGATGCAGGTCGAAGTGGTAGCGCTGTGCCGCTACTTTTCTCGGTGTTACGTTGTCCATTTCCGAAGTAACGCCAAATACCGCGTTTGAATGCGCATCTTTGATTCCCAACGCAATAACAGGTGGGCGATCATCAGGTGAGAAGACGGCGACTGAAATCTTCAAGTCTGCGCCGGTTGCTATGGTTATTTCGCTGTTTTCGGGCAGTCCGTTGAGCTGGACGCTTTCTGTTCTATAGGCCGTTCCATCAAACTGCGCGGGGGTGTGGCGGTTCGTCTGATTCTTTTTCTCGTGATAAGCCAAATAGCGGTCTACCACTGTCTGGCTTTCGCCCTGCTCGACAATCTTCCCTTCTTGTAGCCAATAAGCGCGCTGACATAGTCGCGTGACTTGGTCCATGCTGTGGGAAACCAGCAGCAACGTCCCGCCCTGGTCAATATACTGATCAATCCAGCGCAAACATTTGCGTTGAAAGGCCTCATCGCCAACGGCCAAAACTTCGTCAGTAATTAGGACCTCTGGTTTGGCTACTGTCAGGGCTGCAAAGCCAAGTCGCATGACCATCCCAGAAGAATAATGCTTAATGGGCTTGTCCAGGGCGTGATCGATATCTGCAAACTTATAAACGGCGGGCAGGGCTTGCGCGATTTGACGAGGACTAAATCCCTGCAGGGCCAAGTTAAATTTGACGTTCTCGCGACCAGAGTAGTCAGGATGGAATCCCGCGCCCAGTTCCAGCAACGCCCCAACTCTTGCCCGCAGCTTGAGTTTCCCATAGGTGGGGTTTAGGACCCCTGCGAGGATTTTTAGCAGCGTTGATTTTCCTGCGCCATTCTCGCCAATCAATCCGACTGATTCGCCTCGCCTGATTTCCAGGCTAATATCTGCTAGCGCGGTTTTGCCATCTGCTGTGCTTTTGCCCCTAAGTGATTGCGCCAAGCCAACCCATCGCTGCGATGAGCGCTGAGTGTCAGGGAACACTTTTGTGACGTCTTGCAGTTGGACCAGTGGGGAGTCTGGCATTGCTAGAGTATGAACCAGTAGCGTGTCGGGCTGGCGATTATGCCAGCCCTCTATGCAAATACCAGTAAATCAGGCTTCTTCTTCTTTTGGTTTCCAGGCCGCCTGCAGATCCTTTTGCACATTTCCGGGAACCGGATCGTAGTGGCTAAATTCCATCGCATAACGGCCTTGCCCACCGGTAACCGACTTCAGTTCTGTCTGATAATCCGATAGCTCGGACAGCGGTGCCGCTGCTTTGATCTCCAGCAGTCCACCTTTGAGTGAGTCCGTTCCGTTGATACGTGCGCGTTTGCTGGCCAGGCTGCCGGTGACATCGCCCATAAACTGATCTGGCACGATAATGCTGAGATCTACAACCGGTTCAAGAATTTGAGCTTTAGCATTAGAGATTGCGTCGAGAAAAGCTTTTTTGCCCGCCATCACAAAGGCAACTTCCTTAGAGTCGACTGGATGATGCTTGCCGTCGTATACGGTTACCGCAACGTCCTGCATCTTGTAGCCAGCCACCGCTCCCTCTTCAAGAACCTGGCGCACGCCTTTTTCAACTGCGGGTATCAGGCCGGTAGGAATGGCACCTCCAACGACTTTGTTATGAAACTCAAATCCCGTGCCTCTGGGCAACGGTGCGATGCGCAGGAACACTTCACCGAACTGGCCCGCTCCGCCGGTTTGCTTCTTATGGCGATAGTGACCTTCGGCTGCACTGGTTACAGTTTCGCGATAGGGGATTCGGGGTGGACGGGTATCTACCTCCACATTAAAGCGCTTTTCCATGCGCTCCAGCATGATCCGGAGATGCAGGTCACCCAGACCGCGAATTACGGTTTCGTTTAGTTCGGCAGAATGCTCAACTTCAAAGCAGGCGTCCTCTTCGGTGAGCTTATGCAGCGCGGTAGAAAGTCTTTGCTCGTGTCCCCGACTCTTCGGTTCGATGGCTAATCCAAACATGGGCTGGGGTAAGTCTAGCGGTGCCAGATGGTAGTGATCCTCGTCATGGGAATCATGCAGTACCGCGTCGTACTCGATATCTTCTACCTTGGCTACCGCGCAAATATCGCCTGGCAGGCCGCGATCCACCTCTATGTGATCTTTGCCCTGCAGCCGAAACAGATGGTTTACCTTAAATGGCTTGCGGCCATCGCCAATGAAAAGTTCTGTGTCCTTGTTAACCGTACCTTGATACACCCGGAACACGCTGAGTTTTCCAACAAAAGGGTCATTAGTGATCTTAAATACGTGGGCCAATACGTGCGCGTCAGGGTCCGGTTCTGACTGTACCGGTTGTGCCTGGCTGCCTTCCCCTTTCAAAAACGGTGGTGGATTACCTTCGGATGGATTGGGCATCAATTTATGTACCAACTTGAGGAACTCTGGTACGCCCACATTGGTACGCGCAGACACAAAACAGATCGGTACCAGGTGCCCTCGTCGCAGGGCCTTTTCAAACGCGTCATGCAGCTGCTGCGGCTCCAGCTTGCCCTGTTCCAGGTATTGTTCCATCAGGGCTTCGTCCATTTCCACGACCTGATCGGTAATTTCCGTGTGGGCTGCCTGTACCGAGAAGATGTCGGAATCTCCGTCTGGATTAAAAAATACGTCGACCACTTCGGTGCCATTGTTTGCTGGCAAATTTATCGGCAAGCACTCGTCGCCGAACGTCTCGCGTATTTCTCGCACTAAACCTTCTAGGTCAATTTCTTCTGCGTCAATTTTATTGATGACGATCAGGCGGCAGAGGTCTCTTTGTCTGGCGCGTTCCATCATTCGGTGGGTGTTGAGTTCGATACCCGCCTGGGCGTTGATAACGATGGCGGCAGTTTCAACGGCGCCCATGGCGGTCATGGTGGGGCCGCGGAAATCGGGATATCCAGGGCAATCAATCATGTTGACGCGGATGCCCTCATAATCCAAATGGCACACTGCAGAATCTAGTGAGTGTTGGTGTTCCTTTTCCATCGGATCGAAATCGGCGACGGTACTGCCGCGCTCCACCGTACCAGTCGTGTTAATCATATTGCTCTGGGCCAATAGCGATTCCAGCAAGGTGGTTTTGCCGGAGCCACTGTGGCCCACTAGGGCCAGGTTGCGAATGTCGTCAGCGGTTTTTCTACTCATTGGATCCCCTCCAAATGGATGTGAGACTGCACATTGCCATCTGCCTAGGTCCTGACAGGAACATATTTGGGGTGGACAATGCTACAGACCGGAAAGATACTCGGAGAATTCCGAAAATATGATGACGCCGAGAATGGGCGATACGTTTCACTGATGATAAATCCCTCTGCCGCTAATCTCCCAGCAAATGGGTTCAAGGTCAAGCCATCCCAGGACTTGCATCCCAATCTGAGGAGCTTTTACCAATAATGCGGGCTATTTTTGTGCACGGAGCAGGCGGTGGAGGCTGGCAATGGCAGATTTGGGCGCGAGTCTTAGCTACCCACGGCCTGACTCCAGTTTTGTTGACTCTTAAGCAACGCAAAGATGTCGGGTCAACACGACTCGCTGATTACCGCGACCAGCTTCAAGCGCTAATCGTTGGGGCGTATTCCAATTGCGTGGTGATTGGCGCCTCAATGGGCGGTGCATTAGCGCTGGACGTTCCGGGTGGAGACCAACTGGCGGCGCGAATTGCGATAAATCCGCCCCTGGATACGAACATTCTGTCGCAGAAATATTCGCAGAAGTCGGGCATAAAGCCGTGGTCCAAGGGGCTAACCCGTAGCACCTGGCAATCCCTGCAGTCTGATTTTTTCAGCAGGCAGTATGCCCACGCTCGGTGGCGCGATGAATCAAATGCAGTGTTATATGATTTAGCTCACTGGCAGCTAGATTCTCGACCCGACCAACCAAGCCTTATATTGCACGGAGCCAATGATTCGGGCTGCCCCATGAACGCCGTACAGGATCTGCAAATGCGTTTCTTTTGTGATGCGTTGCTAGTGCCCGAGGCTGGTCACCTGGAGCCAGTCTTAGGTGCGCAGGCGTTGGTCTGTGCACGACGCGTGGCAGGTTGGATTGACGCCCGGATAAGCGCGCGGGTAGGCGCATCGATCAGTTAAGTAGAAGTGTTGATCGGTATGTGCCAAACAGTTTGAGTTCAGGAGTGATTCAGCTACCAAGGCATAGTCTT
>CAZVYE010000007.1:0-17452 GCA_964630895.1 uncultured Gammaproteobacteria bacterium
CATCTGCGCGAACCCAGCGCTGCAACACTTCTGCGCGCGCCGCCTCCGGGACACCTGGCCCGTCATCCGCCACGATTAAAGTAACGCCTCTTCGCACCTGCCCTTGCGGTCCGCTGGAATCCGCTCGCACGGCAATCTTCGCTTGGGACCACTTAAAGGCATTTTCCAACAGGTTACCAGCGACCTCCATGAAGTCTCCTTTCTCGCCGTAAAAAAGTGCCTCGTCACTGGCGTCCAGCGTAATATCAACCGAACGCTCCGGATGCATCTTTTCCAAGGTGGTAATCAACGATTCTAACAATGGCGCCACCGGCTGAGGTGCGCCAAACGTCAGGCGGGCGCGGGCGCCAGCGCGACGCAGCTGATACGCGATAATTTCATCCATACGATCCAATTGGGTAGCCAGGCCATCGGCCTGAGCACTGCTTTCCTCAGGCAACCCTGCCCTGACTACCGCAAGCGGCGTTTTTAAGCTATGCGCCAAGTCAGAGAGGCTGTTGCGTTGGCGCTCCAGATTGGCCCGCTCGCCCTGAATGAATGAGTTTAAACCAACCGTCAGCCCGGTGAGTTCTCTAGGGTAATCACCGCTTAGCAGCGGTTGGTTACCGGCCTCAACGGCTTCAAGCTCCTTGGATAAGCGACGCAGTGGGCGTAGCCCCCAGCGCAATAACCCCCACTGCAGCAGCGCCAGCAGCCCGGTGACCAGACCCAGGCCAAGCCAAAGAGTCCTGCGAAAGGTCGAGCGCTCGGCGACAAAGGCCGCGTCGCTCTCTGTTACGTTAAAGTGAAACGCTTGCGCCTGCGCGTCTGGACTCTCCCATAGGACCTGTAAGGCCGCCGAGAAATACCGCTGATCTGCGCTACCTAGCTGGGCAAACAGAATCTCACCTGGCTCGACGCCCTCCATTCTTGGCGGGGACAATGTGCCCAGGGTCGAAGGCGACTGCCAGAAGAAACTCTCGGACCACGCAAGCGCATACAGCCCGGAACCGGGCCGATTAAATCGCGGTTCGGGTAAGACGTCAGGAAATATCAGGGTCGCATCATCACCTGGTTCGGCAATGGCAATCAAGGTGTACAGATGGGCTTGCAGCCGCTCCTCAATGGCAGCCACTGCGCTTTCGGTAAAGGCACGATCAATAACCCAGCCAGCAAGTCCCAGAAAGGCAATTGTTGCCAGCAGCAAAGCCAGCACCAGGCGAGTATTCAAGGACCAGATTGGCTCACCGTGCTGGCCCAAGTTCCAATCCCGAATTACGCCGCTTCCGTGTCCGGTCGCTGCATCCGGTATCCGCGACCGCGCAGGGTTTCAATCAGCTGCAGCTCGCCATCCGGATCCAGCTTTTTGCGCAAGCGGCCAATAAAGACCTCAATGACGTTTGAATCGCGATCAAAGTCTTGTTCGTAAATGTGTTCTGTCAGATCGGTTTTTGAGACCACTTCGCCGGCGTGCATTGCCAGATACTCAATGACCTTATATTCATATGACGTCAGTTCGATGCGCTCTTCGCCTCGAGTAATCTCCTGTGACGTCGTGTCAATGGAAATCGGGCCAAAGTTCAACACGGGTTGGGTCCAGCCCTGGGCTCGACGCAATAACGCGTTTAGCCTGGCAACCAGCTCAGGCACATGAAACGGCTTGACCAGATAATCGTCTGCTCCCGCCTCTAACCCCTGAACCTTATCTTCCCAGTCTCCTCGGGCAGTTAAGATCAAGATTGGAAACCGCTTTCCTTCTTCCCGCAGCGTCTGAATGATTTCCATGCCTGACACTTTTGGCAGGCCTAAATCGATTACCGCGACATCAATTGGAAACTCGCGCCCAAAATAGAGCCCTTCTTCGCCATCAGGCGCGACATCTACAACAAACCCTTCACTGCGAAGTCTTGCCGCCAGTACTTCCCGTAGGCTGGCATCATCTTCAATAACCAAAACGCGCATCAGGCCGCTTCTCCTTAGAATTACGAACTCGATCACCTCGGACGCGAACAGTTTTTACCCGTCCATCTTCCGTAATAACCTTAATGATGTGCATTTCTCGATCGCCCCGAATTTCGGTTTTTGCCGATAGCACTTTACCGCCGGTTTGACGTTTAACCTGATCAACCGCCTGCGACAAGCTCATAGCCTGCACTACCGACACACTGAGTGCCAGCAACGCTGCAACTGCCCATTTTTTCCAAGACGAATTCATCATTTTTGTCGGTTACTCAAAGAATACGCTCTAAGATTACGTCAATCCCACTGAATTGCGCCTGAATACCACCACCGTGAGCCATCAAGCGCTTTGCTGCGAAGCCTTTTTACGCGGTTTTTCCACCACTCGCGCACCGGAGCAGTTTACCGGCGAATTGTACGCCGTTGCATTTAGTCCCTGGCTGGCAAATGCTTCTACCATGGCAGCTCCCGCCTGCTTTGCCGCTTGCTCAGAAACAAACCAGGCAAACACCGACGGACCGGCTCCAGAAATTGAGCAGCCAATCGCACCACACTCCATGGCAGCGGCCTTCACCTGGTTAAAGCCCGGAATTTGTTTGGCTCGCCTTGGCTCAATCATAATATCTTGTAAAGAATCAGCAATCAGTTCCAAATCGCGATTCTGACAACCGGCAAGAAATCCGGCCAGGTTGGCCTGTTGATCCACCGCGGTACTCAATGCCAGCGTCTTTGGCAGCGCGGCGCGAGAATCTGCAGTCTGAATGGCAATGTCAGGATGCACCACAATGCAACGCAGCACGTTGGGTACATTGATTGAGACCGGTCGGGGATTTTCGCTGGGCACTGCGGCTACCAAACCACCAAGCAAGCTGGCAGCAACATTGTCCCCATGCATCCCGCCGCTGGCCACGAACTCGCCTTGCATGGCAAAGGGAAACAATTTCTCCACTGCCATGGGTATCTTGAGCATCTGATTGATGGCCACCACGGTAGCTACCGCCGACGCGGCCGACCCGCCCATACCGGCGCTTACGGGGATTCCCTTGTCTATACTTATGGAAAACCCGCAATTGAGGTCGAGCCCTTCCATCATGGCTTTTGCGGCCGCGGCAGCCGTGTTGCTCAGAGCGTTTGCCGGCAGCGAGTCCACACAACCCTGCACATGATCAACCGAAATAGTCGGCTCGTCGATGCGCTCCACCGTGACGCTGTCCTGGGGCCCCTGAATAGCATGACCCAATACATCAAACCCAACCGCCACATTGCCCACGCTGGCAGGCGCGCAAGCGGTCACAACACGCGTATTACCTAGGCTTACCTGTTGGTCGCCACCTTCTGACTTTCCGTTAATTGAATCCATTCCCATCGCTAAAAAATTTCGCCTATGAGGCAGCGCACGCTGCCACCGGCTTTCTCAAACTCATCCACTTGCACCGGATGCAGGGTAAATTGACGATCCGCAAAAAACTGTTTTTCTTCATCGGTCAACGCATCGTACGCCGTTTGGCTCATGACCACATCGTCCGGAGTCAGCGCGATGCAATTCCCTGCGAATGCAGCAGCCGCTTCTGGATTTAGTCTCAGCACATTATCGCCATAAAGTGCACCGATGGCGTCAACGGCCTCTGTTTCTGCGATCCCGCCCGGCGCCACTACGCAAACACGACCTGCCAAAACAGCCAACACCACGTTGGTATGGTATTCGCCCGGAGCTAAATCGAAGATGAACATGCCATCCAAGTTAAATGCCTCAGCCATTGCTCTGGCACCCGCTTCGTCACAGCGTTCGCTTAGACCACAAAAACCGATCATCCGAGCTCGATCAATGACCAGGGCCCCGGTAAGTTCTGCGGTTAGTTTACGCTGAGACAAATCTACCAGTTCGTAGCCAAACGCATCACAAAACAACTCCCGCACGTCCATACGCGCTGTCTCATGCTGGCGACTGGGGTAGTGCATCGACCCCACAACCAACCGCCGTGGAATCGTTCCAAACGCATTATTGCAAAACACAGCATCCGGGCTTTCAGGTACACCATTGAGACTCAACACGGGTATGCCAACCGAATGTGTAACCCGCGCCAGTTCCTGATGTTGACGCCAGGCAATGCGCGCGTCGGCGTCGTCGTCTAATACTACGTATCGATTATCCTGGGCACTTTCGGGGTTGACCCGAAATTGGGAATCCATAACCAGCATGGCAGCCCGCATCGTTGCGCGTTGAAACGGCTGCGGTGCATTGCTTATCCAGTCGCCCCAGGCGGCGATGTCAGCGGTAATCATAAGGCTAAAAACTTAACGAAAAAAAGGTCGCGCATTATTGCATGAACCAACCGTGATCGAAACGGCTACGGGGCTGAATCACACAACAGCTCTTGGGCCGACTTGTGCATTAATGCCGCGGCGGCGGCATCCTGCGCTTCCAGCAATGCGGCCTGAAGAATGTCACCATCCGCGCCTTCAATGTGAGCATGCTGGGAGATGTAGCGCCGCCAGTATTTGGCACCTGGTACGCCCTGGAACAGACCGATAAGATGACGCGCGACATGCTTGAGCGCGCCTCCCGAATCCAGGTGCGTTTCAATATAGCCCTGCATGGATTCAACAATCTGCTCACGCGAGGGCAAAGGGGTGCCAAACAGAACCTGCTCAACCTGCGCCAGTAAATACGGGTTCTGATAGGCTGCGCGCCCCAGCATTACACCGTCAACGTGCTGCAATTGCGCCTGCATCTCTGCCAACTCGGTCAGCCCACCGTTGATAGTGATGTGTAAATCTGGGAATTCTTGTTTCAGTTGGTAAACGCGAGGGTAATTTAATGGCGGAATGTCCCGGTTTTCCTTCGGACTGAGTCCTTCGAGCCAGGCTTTGCGGGCATGCACAATGAAGTGGTCACAACCCGCTTGGCGCACCGTGTCAACAAACAGCCGTAGCTGCTCTTGCTCATCCTGGTCATCAATACCAATGCGGTGCTTGACCGTAACCGGCAAATCCACCACACGACGCATGGCTGCAACGCAATCGGCAACCAGCTCTGGCTCTGCCATCAAACAGGCCCCAAAGCGCCCGGACTGCACCCGATCTGATGGACAGCCTACGTTTAGATTGATCTCATCGTATCCCCACTCTGCTCCAATCACTGCGGCCTTGGCCAGCGCTTCCGGCTCGGAGCCACCCAGTTGCAACGCCACGGGGTGCTCGGCCGGATCAAAATCCAACAGCTTGGCAACATCTCCATACAAAATCGCATTTGCGGTGACCATCTCGGTATACAACAAAGCGCTAGGGGCCAGCAGCCTGTGAAAATACCGACAATGCCGGTCTGTCCAGTCCATCATGGGAGCGACAGACATTTTGCGATGATGAAGTTCAATGGGCATACGGCAAAACTTACTCTTATATCGGAATGACGGATCGTGGGTGTTGCTGTGCATTCAGCGCCTGGATGAACGGGCGGCTAGCCTTCATTGGCCATTGCACGCTGATATGCCGGTCGGTCCAGACATCTTTGGACATACGACTGCAAGACCAGAGAATCAGGCAATGCGCCAAACATTTGCATGAAAGCCGCCGTGGAACCCACCATCACATCTGCGGCAGAAAACTGCTCACCCAGCAACCAGAGCTTTTCGTCCAGACCTCGCTCAAGAACGTCGATCATGGCATCAAAATCACCCCAGCCGTGCTGCCCTCTATTGGGCTCCCAGCCCCCACACTTCTCAGCCATGGCAGCTTCCATAACGCTTGGTGCAAAAAACATCCAATATAAAAACTTACCGCGATCGGCTGCGTCTACAGCGGGTGCCAAATGCCCACTGGCATAGCGATCCGCCAAATACAAACAGATCGCTGCAGACTCCGCGATTTTTACGTCACCATCGGCTAAAGCAGGTACCTTGCCCATGGGGCTGGCTTCTGAAAAATCTTTGTCCCGAATGGCATTGGGGTCACGTATATCTACCAGTTCTTTCTCATACTCCACACCCACCTCTTCCAGCATCCAAAGGACTCGCGAGGCGCGCGTACGCGGTGACCAGAATAATTTCATAAGGAAGCCCAATTCATAAGAGTTGTTGAGCCAATTGCACCATGCGGGGACTGTCGGCACAAGTCAAAGCAGGCAAATTCCGCATACTGGACGGACCCGCCGTTGCGTAGCAGAATACCGCCAAGACGCTTTGTCTTAACAATGAGGAGGGAGAATATTATGAAGAGTCGCAATCTGTTAGCACTAGTCGCACTGATGGCATCGGGCCTTGCATGGGCGGATGGCCACGAGGCCATGGCCGCTGACGAGCAGGCCATGATGGACGCCTGGCGTGCGTCTGGTGAGATGAACGAGCATCACGAGCGGCTGATGAGCTACGCCGGCGAGTGGGAAGCCAAAACCAAAATGTGGATGGACCCATCCGCCCCACCAATGGAAGCAACTTACACCGTCACCCGGACGCCTTCATTGGGAGGGCGAGTGATTGAAGAGAAATGGGTAGGTGATTTTATGGGCGAGGAGTTCGTGGGGCTGGCCCGGGTCGGTTATGACAATATTGCTAACCGCTATTGGTCCACCTGGACGGACAACATGTCTACTTCGTTAATGACTTCCTATGGAAGCTATGATGAAGATATGGAAGCGGTGGTCATGTACGGCGAGGCTCCAGACCCCATGACTGGCAACATTGTTCGTAACAAAGCGGTGATCCACCACGCCAGCGAGAACGAAGAAATGTTCGTCATGTACGAAATGCGCGGCGGACAGGAAGTAAAGACCATGGAAGCCCAGCTAACCCGCAAGTAAATTGATTGCTACAACAAAGCCGGTGCCGCAATGTGCCGGCTTTGTTGTTCACTGACGACTCATGCCGAGACACTGTGGAGCCTCCAGCTCCCAAAAGCAGTCCACTCAGGCCAGGAATGTAACACGGGCGCAACGCCCAACCTTGCCGGTTTCTACCGCGTCTCCACCGCCAACAAGCAAGCCACTAACTACGGGCACCGCTCGCGGTAATACGCGCGCAGCGGCGGAACGTACCCCACGACGAAACAAGCGCGTGGCGGCATAGCGGGAAACTCTTTCGGAAAATTTACGTCCGGTGCGGCTTCGTATCGCTTCGTCCTCGCGCGTTGCCCCACCAGCATCAATCAAACATTGGATACAAGCATCACGAGTGGCGTCTGTCTCAATATCTTCTCCGCCCAGGTGGGCGATGGCCGCGCACATATGCAGCTGCAGCGCCGCACTCCCGACCAGGTCGGCAGGCAGCGTGATTGGCATGAGCAAGAATCCTGGCAGACCAGCAACAAATCCGGCCGCACCACTGACTAAAGAATAATACCCGATCAGCGGGTCGATTTTGGGCTCAGCGCCTTCGCCAGCATATTTAGCGGCCACAATTTGTGGTGTCTTGACGACCGGCAGGCCGTCAATAACTTTTGGATAGAGTGATTCGAGGAATGTTTGCTTCATCCCTCTATTAAAATCGGTTAGCTGTTCAGGCTACGTGATGCTACTCGTTGCCACGCCGACATCGAGGTGTAAACGTATTGTGGCAAAGCGAACGGTACTTGTAGTGAATTACCGTGGGCGCGTTGGAATAATGAGGCCCATTGCGAGGCACCCCCTTAACTACATTGATACAGTCTTTATCCATTGCGGCTCGATTGTCCCGCACTGTCGGTGCGCACAGCGGCTTGGCACCAGATTCTTCCGCAGTAGCTGCGCCCGTATAGTTCAATGCTTGGCTCATTGCCTCGGCATCATTCATCTGCAGTGCATCTTCCTGGCTTGCCGAACCAACAGTCCCGGCTGCTGCTTCGTCAGATACCGACGGGCTTGAAGCGCAGCCGACGCAGGCTACCGTGATGCCTACCAAAGCGATTATTCTGATTTGCATGGTCCCACCCCACATCGTATTTGTACAAATGGTGGACGGAGTCAGCGCTGCTGCAATGAATTGCACAAGGCCGAAATCGACCACTTGCCCACAGCATACAGCGACTGTCGTACATTGTGAATCGACTGACACCTAAACGCGCATTCCAATCACACCAGCGGCGATTGGTGCTTGCAGTCAGGTCGCTTTACTCAGGGGCTCTGTGCGCCAGTAGGTATATGCATCAAGGTTTTGGGTGACAAACTCTCGGAAAGTGGCAAGGTCCTCTGTTGTTGGCTTGGCAACACGCTCCATGCGATCTACCAGTTGTTGCGCGAGCCAATCACTACCAAATCCCACCTCGCTGAGCACCTGAGACGCACTATCACCCTTACTGACTCCGCGAAGTTGCCACCCTGACTGATCTGTCTCCACATCAACCGTGTGTGTCAGTCCAAACAAATTGTGATTGTCGCCCAGGATTTCCTGATAGGCACCAACCATAAAGATCCCAAGCATATAAGGCATACTGCCGTCCAGGCTGTGGACGCGTAAGCGGGTTTCGGTTGCGTCAGATTCTACAAATCGATCAATGCGCCCATCCGAGTCACAGGTCAAATCCTCCAATACAACGTGTCTGTCAGGTTGTTCATCCAATCGAGTCAGTGGCGTTATGGGAAATAGCTGATCAATAGCCCAGGAGTCTGGAGCAGACCGGAACACCGAAAAATTACAGAAATACTTGTCCGAAAGGAGCTTTTCAATTTCGTCGCTAACCGCGCGATGCGCACGGCGACCACCTACCAGTCGGTCTCGCAATGCTCGACAAATTGCATAGAAAATTTCTTCCAGCTCGGCGCGTTCATCCAAATTCAGGACACCATGGACGAACTTATCTTTGCCGTCAGAGTAGTGAAACTGAGCGTCTTCAAACACCTCAACTACCGGCAACGACTGGACTTTTTCCAACAATTCTCGCAGCGAACGAATACTATCGGGCGCGTCTGCGTGTGGTTGATGGGGCCGAATTCCTTCGTTCACTTTCTCCTGCGCGATAACATCCGTAATGAGCACCGCATGATGGGCTGTCAGCGCTCTGCCCGATTCACTGAATATTTGAGGATGGGGAAGATCATGCTGAGCACAGATGGCGCTTAAACCACGGATGATGGTGGCCGCATACTGTTCCAAGCTGTAGTTCATGGAGAAATAGTTGCGTGAGCCAGCACCCTCGTAGTCGACACCAAGGCCGCCCCCAACGTCAAATATCTGAATATTGGCACCAAGCTCCGAGAGCTCGGCAAAATAACGGCACGCTTCAGTGACGCCCCGCTGGATGTCGCGAATATTGGAAATCTGCGAGCCCATATGGAAATGCAGCAACTGCAGACAATCCAGCATGTCCCGCTGCTCCAGTTGGCGAACAACCTGCATGATCTGTCCGGGAGACAACCCAAACTTGGCCGCATCGCCACCGGTATTCTGCCATTTTCCATAGCCGATGGATGCCAGGCGCATTCTTAGACCCAACCGAGGGCGCACCTGCATTTGTTCGGCTATGGCCAAAACCGTGCTGAGTTCGGTGATTTTCTCCAGGACGATCTGGACATTCAGCCCCATCTGTATGCCGCTCAGCGCCAAGCGGATGTAATCTTCGTCTTTATAGCCATTGCACACCACGGTTCCGCCAGGACGACTGACTGCGAGTACTGCCATTAATTCCGGCTTACTGCCTGCCTCTAGGCCAACCTGATCGCTGGACGCGTAGATTTGTTGAACGACGCTGGCGCGCTGATTTACTTTGATCGGGTAGATCACCTGGTAACCACCAGAAAAGTCTTGCTCCTGGGCTTCGCGTGAGAACGCCTGTTGCAACTGACTAACCCGGGCGCTCAGGACATCGCTGAACCGAACCAGCAACGGCAGACCCAACCCTCTGTCCTTTGCCGCCTCCACCACATCGACCAATGCCACATCAATGCGTCCTGCGTCCCCAATACTGGCAATAAGCCGACCTTGGTCATCTATATCAAAAAAACCGCCGGACCACGCAGGTACGCTATACAGTGACTTCGCGTCATCAACTGACCAATTCGCTGAACTCAATCAAGTGCTCCTGAAAATTTCACTTTCTACCTGGCCTTCTTTGTTCAACCAGGCTCGATACATGCCCGACGTATTAAATTGAATCAATGCGGGACCCGCTTTGGCGACTGCAATCAACCCACCCTCACCGCCTGCCCTGGCAATATCGTTCAAGGTATCTTTCGCAGCTTCCGCCAGCGTTTGCTTGCCGAACCGCAGTCGCGCGTGCACGTCATGCGCCGCTACGACGCGCGAGAAAAATTCGCCGTGCCCGGTGGTGCTTATTGCGCAAGTGTCATTGTCAGCCCAAGTGCCTGCACCAATGATTGGCGAGTCTCCGACACGTCCCGGAAATTTGTTCGTCATACCACCTGTGGATGTTGCGGCGGCCAAATTACCCTGAGTATCTCGAGCAACTGCGCCAACCGTGCCAAATTTCGAATTATCCTGGCCGTCAGTTGTATACACTTCATCGTGATCCAGTGACACGCGACCGTAGGATTTGGCCTGTTCCAGTTGCTGCAGTCGTTCTTCAGTCTGGAAATAACTCTCCGGTACAGTGTCAAAGCCCTTGCTTTGCGCAAAATCCAACGCACCTTGACCCACTATTAGAACATAATCACCGGCTTCCAGGATTTCTCGGGCTACCTTCACGGGATTGGCAATGGAAGGCATCGCAGCCACTGATCCGGCTGATGGTTTACATTCATTTTGACGCTTCCCGCACATAATTGCGGCATCCAGCTCGACTTGACCATGCGCGTTCAATACCGCGCCCTTGCCCGCATTGAAGTACGGACAGTCTTCTAAAGTCGCCACCGCCTGCTCTACCACATCCAGCGCGCTTCGACCCGACAACAGATCGCCTACGGCAGTGCTGGCGATGTCATTTAGTGCACGTTGATAAGCTGCCGCGCGGGCCGGACCAAGCGACGCCTCGTCGATTTGACCACAGCCACCGTGCAGTGCAAATGCCGGTTTAACCGATCCCACTACTGACCCGCCACGGTCATCTCTCCCAGCAGTAACGACGGAGAAATGATTGCAGAACGATCGTCGGTGTCGCTGCCCACCGCCTGAATTGATTGAAACATCTGGCGCAAATTACCTGCAATTGTGATTCCCGCTACCGGAAACGCAATTTGTCCGTTCTCAACCCAGAAACCACTGGCGCCTCTTGAGTAATCGCCAGTGACCAGATTGACACCCTGACCCATAAGTTCAGTCACCAGCAGACCATCGCCCATACTCTGCATCAGCTGCTGCAGATTACTACTACCTGGATTAAGCGTCAGATTGTGAACACCGCCCGCATTACCCGTGGACTGCAGGCCAAGCCGCTTGGCCGAATAAACGCCCAGGACATAGCCAGTCAGCACGCCAGCGTCAATTATGTTGCGTTCCAGTGGTGCGACACCATCGTTGTCAAAACAAACGGAGCGCAGGCCGCGTTCCAGGTACGGACGCTCGCAGATATACACCGACTCTGGAAACAGCTGCTCTCCAATTGCGTTTAGAAGAAAACTGGATTGCCGGTACAAATTCCCGCCCGACAACGCACTGCTCAAATGAGCCAATAGCGTCTTGGATGTCTGTGGTGTAAACAGCACCGGTGTCTTGCGTGTGGTGAGACCCTGGGGATTATGCCTGGCTACCGCGCGTCTGGCAGCTTCGCGACCTATCGCCTCGCCAGACTGCAAATCTTGATGCGAGCGACGCGTATCAAACCAATAATCACGCTCCATGCCATGTTCATCACTAGCCAGAACCACACAGCTGCGGCTGGCCCGAGTGGACTTGCGTCGCCCCAAGAACCCCTGTGAGTTGGCCAGAATGCTAACGGATTCGCCAGCGCTTACCGAGGCACCCTCCGAGTTCTGGATCAGCGGGTCAAAATCAAGCGCCACCTGCTCCATTGCTTTGGCCTGGTCAATCGCGGCGGTGGGATCGAGTGCCCAAGGATGCCAGATATCCAGGTCGCGGAAATCGGTAGCCAACTCAGCGGGATCCGCTAAGGTTGTGTAAGGGTCTTCCTCGGTGTGTTTGGCTATCGCGCAGGCAGCTTCGATGGTGGCATCAATGCTTTCCTGAGCCAGGTCACCGCTGCTGGCAGTGCCTTTACGCTGGCCAAAGTACACCGCCACGCTGACCCCCCGGTCGCGCGAGAACTCCAGCGTTTCGATCTCCCCCATGCGAATGTCAACGGACAGGCCAGATTGAATGCTGGCGCCAACCTCGCTGCCGCTGGCGCCCTTCTCGCGACAGCGCTGCAATACGTATTCTGCAACCTGCGTTAGACGAGATTGTTCTCGTTTGGCCCAATCATCCTTTGCCTGCACACTATTACTTAGACTATTCTCTTCGCTCACACGTTTTCCCAAAATTTCATGACCGATCCCACAAACGATATTGTTGAAAGTAAATCCCAGCGCCGACGGGATGCTTTAGAAGTACTTGACCTGGCTAAGCGTCTTGTCGATTTATCTGCCGGACAACTGGCAAAAATTCGCCTGCCAGATAATGTTACTCGCGAATTAACCCAGGCGCGCAAAATTAAAGCTCGAGTGGCGCGCAAACGCCAGATTCAGTTTTTGGCCAAACACTTGCGGGAGGCGGACCTAGAACCAATTTTTGACGATTTCGTCGCGGCCACGGAGCCCGCACGCGCCGAAAAGGCCCGCAATCACCGCCTGGAGGCATGGCGCGAACACTTAATTGCCAACGGCGACCCGGCAATCCAGCAGTTATGCGAAATTCAGCCAACCGCAGATCGCCAACAAATTCGACAGCTGGTGCTAGCAGCCGTACGCGAGCGCCGCAAGGAACAAACGCCCAAGTCGGCGCGACAACTGTATCAAGTTATTAGCGCGCTGGATGAAGCCAACGAGCTGCCACAACCCAGCTAGCCAATTACTCCGATTGGGTACCGCCCACCGTGAGCGCGTCAATTTTTATGGTAGGCTGACCAACGCCAACCGGAACGCTTTGACCTTCTTTGCCGCATACGCCAATACCTGGATCCAGCGCCAGGTCATTGCCGACCATACTAATGCTCTGCATCACCTGAGCTCCGTCGCCAATCAGCGTCGCTCCCTTGACCGGAGCGCCGACCTTGCCGTTTTCGATGAGGTAAGCCTCACTGGCTGAAAAAACGAATTTGCCCGAGGTGATATCGACTTGGCCGCCGCCAAAGTTTACCGCATAGAGTCCGCGATCCACGCTGGCGATAATTTCTTCTGGGTCGTGTTCTCCGGCCCGCATAAATGTATTTGTCATTCTCGGCATCGGCAGGTGCGCAAATGACTCTCTGCGCCCATTTCCGGTTGGCTTTTGCCCGGTTAAACGCGCACTGAGCTTATCCTGCATATAGCCAACCAAACGACCGTTCTCAATGAGGGTTGTAGCGCCAGTCTCAACACCCTCATCGTCTACATTCAGGGATCCACGCCGCCCCTCCATGGCACCGTCATCCACTACGGTACACGCTGGGCTTGCGACCATTTGCCCCATTTTGCCGCTGAACGCGGACGTCCCTTTACGATTAAAATCCGCCTCCAGCCCGTGCCCAACTGCTTCGTGTAATAAGACGCCAGGCCAACCGCTACCCAGAATTACCGGCATGGTTCCGGCAGGGGCGTCAATCGCTTCCAAATTGAGCAAGGCTTGGCGCACCGCCTCGTTGGCTAAATCAAAGGCCTTGTCTTCGGTAAATAAATCACTAACGTCGTAACGGCCTCCCATGCCCGCCATGCCAGTCTCTCGACGATCATTATGTTCTGCGAGAACTTGCACATTGAGCCGCACCAGCGGGCGCACGTCGGCAGCCATAGTGCCATCTGTTGCAGCCACCAGGATAATGTCCTGCGTGGCCGCCAAACTCACCATAACCTGGGACACTCGGGGATCTGAGCTACGCGCGTGTGCATCAATTTTGCGCATCCACTGCACTTTGTCTGCGGAGGACATGGACGTAATTGGGTCAGTGGGTGAGTAGTAACGCCGGGGCTCGGCGCGGTGCAACACGGGCTGCTGACCGTCTTGCCCTGACCGAGCGATAGCCCGGGCGGTTTTTGATGCAAATTCCAAGGCGGGCAGTTTCAGTTCATCAGAATATGCAAAACCGGTCGCCTCACCCGCAATTGCCCGAGCACCACAGCCTTGTTCAATGCTGAAATTACCATCTCGAACACGCCCGTCTTCCAGGTACCAGCTTTCCTGCTGGCTATGCTGAAAATATAGATCGGCATAATCTATGGACGACCCACTCAGCTGCCCAAGCAGCCGGGCAATATCGGTATCCTGTAAACTGCCGGTGTCCAACAGTCGCGCCTTCGCCACTGCAAAATGATCTTGATTCATCCGTTTTTCCGTTGCGGTTCGGGGAGAGATTCTGCAACCTCTGTCGGATCTTCGTCATCCGCCCCAATGAGTTCAACCTGAGGCTCGTCCCAGGGTCCTGTGATGGCGTAGTGGTACTGGGTGATGCGCTCAATCTGGTTTGAAAAAATGTTCTGCAATAACAGCGCGGCAGCTGCGCCGGCACCACCGCCAGCAATAGCCCCTACAATAGGCAAGGCGTCACCCATCTGCGGTATTACCGTGACTTGCTGATCATAGTCCTGGGTGACCAATCCGGTGCGACCCGAAATTCGAATTTCCGCGGTGGGGCCCTTGATGCGCACGCCGTCAGTATAAGCATTGCCGCGCTCTAAGCGAAAAGCCGCATCGATAGAATCGAACACCAAACCAGACTTAAATAAATCCGCGAAGTCCAGCCGCAGTCTTCTTGGAACTTTACGCAGACTGAGCAGGCCAAACAAACGACCCGCGCCTGGCTCAACTTCTACAATTTCGCCCCGCCCTACTGTTGCAGTCAAACTACCCTCCAGACGAGACAGTCTGAAATCAGATGGTGCACCATCCCACTCGGCATCGATCTCAATTACCGATTGTCCACCATTTATTAGCCCTTCGAATCCAAACACACCGAGTATTTGACCCAGGTCTTCGCCGGTAATATCCGCTTGAAATTCGCTGAATTCTCCGTTTTCATTGCGCCACCAGTCACCGTTTGCGCCTATGTGTAGTGCGTCCGAGTCGGCTGACAATTGCTCAATATGCATTCCATTTTCCGTGGGATAGGTCTCAAATCGCACTGCCCCAAGTGGAATACCCTGAAATTGCAGGTCTTCTGCAAAAAACTGGATTGGTGGCAATTGAGCTGGATCAAAATCAGGGCCCGGTGCGCGACCCTCAACCGCATCCCACACCAGCGCATCAAACTCGGCCAACACCAACTGGCGATCCGGGCGATTTGCGTGCACTCTGACCCGTCCTCGCAGCCCATCCGCATCGGTTTCAATGAACCAATAGTTGTCTTGCTTCCAGATTTCCAGTTGCACATCTTCGAACTCTCGCTGCGCGATCTGAAAACTGCCTAGTCGCAGGTCGAGATGATCGAGCCACTGCTGCTGGTCGGCAATGCCGTTGCTGTCTGCGGCACTCAGCAGAGTCATCAATGCCAGCCAGCCATCAGCGTCCAGCTTGGGCAGATAACCCGCAACATTAAATCCTTCGTTTGGTATCGCTGGCAACGGCGCTGTGCCGCAAGCTAATGCGCCTCGCAGGGGCTCACCGTCAGCCCCACCGCGAAGAGCAACACGGAAAAGGTCCCCGTAATGCAGCTCCACTGGCGCTTGCGCGTCACCAGCACTCTTTCGAGCGATTAGGCGCGCAGGCTGCCCACTTAGCTTGCCAAACGGCGCTGGTAGCAATATCGGTGTATCGGTCAAATCCACTTCCAGAGTAACTCTTGCCGATTGCTCGGAAACCATACCTTGCGTAGCAGGAGACTGGCGCTTCGGCACATCCAATGTGACGGTCCAAGGCGCTTTATCAGGTACTGCAGCCAAGGCGGCACTAGCCTCTGGGAATCTGCTGCGTAACACTGCCGTTGACGACGACCCATTTAGCTGGGCTCGCGTCAAAACATCTTCCTGCGCAAGAAACTCACCGGACGAAATGGATAGATTAGCGGATGAATTCTCGAAGGTTGTGGTCAGGTTCGTTGCCTGAACACCGGTGGCCGTAAAGTTTAGACGACCGCTGGTATCAGCAAATTCAATATCCCACTTCTTGTCATAGACTTCGTTATCGTCAAACCAGATGTGGCCTACGACCTTTTCGGCCACAACGTTAGGGTCCAGATCGAACTCCAGGTTGGTCCAGACTTCCACATCATCCGAAATCTCCAGGCCACTCAAATAGGGACCTATGCTTTCTCGTAGCGGCGATTGATTGATAAAACCAACAATTGACTCGGCCGTGGCCTGAGCGCCCAAATTCAAACTTACGCTGGGGGCAGAAAATTTCGGCAGGTCACCTTCCACCAGGCTCAATGGCACCCCTCCTAATGAGGCGTAGGAAAATGTAGCCGACATCCCCTGACTGGTAATAATTGTCTTTGCATCTATCTCCGTGGCAATTGGCCAGTCATCGGAGTAATGCAAAGACACGTCCTCCACCTGGGCTACGCCCTCGAACCGCCCTTCCCCGGATTCAAATGGCCAGTCGTCCAAATCGCCGTACATCAGCGCTCGACCCGATTGAATCCTGCCGCCGTGCAGTGCGTCGTCTAGCCAATCCAATAATTCTGGACTAAATGTCCGTGGCCAGAGCCGATTCGCGACCGTGATATCGTCCGCTACTACTTCCGCGTAACCGTCTACAAAAGGCTTGCCGCCATTGGCCACCAGATTGGCCTGCGCTTCGATCTGCGCTCCACCTAAGTCCATCAAAAGGTTTGTGATCTGTAACCGCCAGTTTGCGTCCTCCCGATCCAAGAGCGCATCCATTTCCACTGACTTCACGGCAACCGGAGCACGCATGACCTGAGGTACGGCAAGCACAGTGTCTTCAGCAAACAAAGTGAAACGCATCAACCCCTCGTTGAGCGCCAACCTGCCTTGCGCAGTGTTGATCCCGGGGTAATTACCTGCTGGCTCAGCTGCCATTCCAGAAAACCGCAATCCGCCAATCCCGTTTAACGGTTGATCAAATCGCCAGTCGGACATCGCCAAATCCAGCAGCTGACCCTGCGGCAGGATGGCATCAAAATGTTTACGAAATGTACCACGCGGTATCACCGCCATACGCAATAGCTGCTTGGCGATTGCAACATTCACAACATCTGCCTGGGCCTCAACCACACGCCCGGTGCTGTCCAGGGTGGCCGCCACCAATTTCGATTGCCAGCTGTGCTTGAGCATTTGCGCGTCCAAATTGCGAATTACAAAACTCTTCGCCCCGTCCGCAGTCCACTCAACGACGTTGTCAGCCTGCAGTCGATCCAGCGATAGCGCTCTTTGTGTTTCGAATCCGCCCGGCCGTGACCAAACCCGCAGTCCCTGCATGGATATTTCGGATTGAATTATGTGGTGCTCGGGACCATCGGCCTGATACCACCATTGAGAATCCAAATTTCTGCCTGCGATGCGGAAGTTACCCACGCTCCACTCGCGTAGCCAATTGGTCAGATTCACTTTGCTGGTCTTTACCCA
>CAZVYE010000007.1:17462-37849 GCA_964630895.1 uncultured Gammaproteobacteria bacterium
GAGCATCTACTGCAGCTTTCAGCTCAATAATGCCATCGGCATCGGAGCCTGCCTTCGCTTCCAGTAACAGGACGTTTCCCGCCCGGGTCAGGAGAAAGTTGATGTCTTTGGCCACCAGAGTTTGACCGACTTGATCTACGACAGTCAGCTTGGGTGCCGTTACTGCTAGTCTGGCACCATTTGGAAAGGGCACTACTTGTCCGACTTGCTGTTGTCCGCGTGTAATTCCAGATATTGCCCACCCGCCATCTGCAGCCTGCTCAATATCGACACGCTCGCTTTCGATTTCTATCAGATAAGCGTCTTTTCCGCCGGGAATAAGATACGCGTACACGTCAAAGCCCAAGCGGGCCCGGTCCAGCAATAGACTGTCGCCAGCATCACCGATCTGCAGGCCGGTCACATCCATGCGCGGCCCACGGGGCGTCCAGTACGCATTCAGCGTTTCAATCGTTACCGGCGCGCCGATGCGCTCGGTCAACCAGGCCTCTACCTGAGGCCGATAGCGGCTAGCCTGTGGCAACAATAAATTAGCCAACCCAACCAATAACCCTAAGCAGATGATCAGCAGGGCAATTGCTGTCCACATGAAGGACTTGAGTTTGCGAAGGTTGCGCCGGAGTTTCACGTCAATCGGAGAGGGCTAAAAGGAGCATTATGCGCTTTTCAGGAGCGCACTGCTGGTCCAAAAGTGCCTAAGCGCGCAATGGGAGACTCAAAGCAGAACAACATCGAACTGCTCTTGGGTATATTGATCTTCCGACTGAAATCGAATGCTTTTTTCAATTGCGTCCTCCAGTTCAGCCACTGCCTGCGATTCTTCATCCAGGATTTTGTCCACCACACTGGGCGCTGCCAGCACTAGGAGTTCTGTGGCTTCAAACTGGCGCACTGCACGACTGATTTCCCTGAATATCTCATAACATACCGTATCTGCGCTCTTTTGTGTGCCTCTGCCGTTACATGCCTTGCAAGGCTCACACAGCACGCGTTCGAGACTTTCAGATGTACGTTTGCGAGTCATCTCGACCAGGCCAAGCGAAGAGATATTGCTGATAAATGTTTTCGCGTGATCCCGAGCCAGTGCTTTTTCCAACGTGCGCAGCACAACCTGCTTGTGATCCTCGTCGGTCATATCGATGAAATCGATAATAATAATGCCCCCCAGGTTTCGCAGTCGCAGCTGGCGCGCGATACTTTGTGCTGCCTCCAGGTTGGTCTTAAAAATTGTCTCTTCCAGATTTCGATGACCTACAAATGCACCGGTGTTGACATCAATAGTGGTCATCGCTTCTGTTTGATCGATAATCAGATGCCCTCCAGACTTCAGCTGTACGGTTCGCCTTAGTGCTGCCTGAATCTCGTCTTCGACACCATAAAGATCGAAAATCGGACGATCTTCTTTGTAGTGTTCAATTCGACCGGTCCACTCCGGCATGAATTGACGGGCAAAGCGCACAGTGTTCTCGTACGCCGCTCTATCGTCTATACGGACACGATCGACATCGGCCGTCATCATGTCCCGAATGGCTCGCAGCTCCAGCGAGAGGTCCTCATAGACGCACTCACCCGCTGCTACCGACTTGGAAGACTCCGATATGGTTTCCCAGAGCTTGCGCAAATACGATAAATCGGCGCGCAGTGCGAACTGATCCACCCCCTCCGAGTTGGTTCGGGCAATGTAGCCTGAGGGTTCATCGCTGGGCATGGCATCCTGGATTAGAGACTTGAGCCGATTTCGCTCCTCGTCATCTTCAATTCGGACCGAAACACCAATCTGACGGGAAAACGGCATGTAAACCAGGTATCGAGACGGCACACTTAAGTGGGTTGTAAGCCGAGCGCCTTTGGTGCCGATTGGGTCTTTAATGACCTGAACCATCAGCTCACTGCCCTCTCGCAGGAGTTCCGTTATGGGTGGATGGTCCCCACGGCTTTCCATCTCGCCGTCACCGTTTACATGTGCCACGTCGGAGGCGTGCAAGAATGCTGCGCGCTGCAAACCCACTTCGACAAAAGCAGCCTGCATTCCGGGTAGAACACGGGAGATCTTGCCTTTATAGATGTTGCCTAGATAGGCACGACGGCTACTCCGCTCGATGGTGGTTTCTTGCAAAATGCCGTTTTCTACAACAGCCACTCTGGTTTCGCTGGGCGTCACATTGATCAGAATTTCTTCACTCATGTTCCAGCAATCCCGTGGTTGTCATTTGAATACGTTCTGCCAGTGTGGCAACCCCACCGACGGCAAATTCCGTTAGCAATTGGGCAGTCTCGTACAGTGGTAATCCCATCACGCCCGTATAGCTGCCGTCAATACGCTCGATAAACATCGCAGCCAATCCCTGCACGCCGTATGCGCCAGCTTTGTCCGCCGGCTCGCCAGACAGCCAATACGCCCGCATAGTCTGGGGTGACATTTGTCCAAACCAAACCGTGCTTGTCTGAACCAAAACGCGCTCTTTTGATCCGCTGACTAAAGCCACTGCCGTCATGACTTTATGCGACCTGCCTTCCAGCAGGCTGAGCATGCGTAGGCAATCGTTTTCGTCTTGCGGCTTACCCAGTATGACATCATCAGCTACAACTACCGTGTCTGCCCCCAGCACAGGTAAATCCAGTTTTCGCTGAACGCCAGACCAACCGGCCCGAGCCTTTTCAAGAGCAAGTCTTCGCACATAATCCTTAGCCGATTCCGCCGGCTGGGGCGTTTCATCAATGTCGCCACTAATACGCTCAAAGCGCACGCCAATCTGGCGCAGCAATTCACGCCGCCGGGGCGATTGAGATGCCAAATAGATCTGGGGGTGCGCAGCAGAATCGACCATTTGGTGTTTATGCCCGGTGATAGGGATGATTATTGATTATCGACCACGCGCGATACAGCTGCTCGATCACAATGACTCGCACCAGTGCATGGGGCAAAGTAATGCGGCCCAAAGACCATTGATAGTCGCATCGCGCCAAGAACTCCCGATCCAGACCATCTGCGCCACCGATAATCAAGGCTACGTCCGGCCCAGCCTGCATCCATTGCGCCAGATGTTGGGCCAGGTCCTCTGTGCGCCAGTCTTTGCCTCGTTCGTGCATGGCAACACAAACTGCGCCATTGGGCAGCTTCTTCTGGATACGAGTCGCCTCATCCAGCCGCATTGCTTCGATATCGGCACTCCCAGCCTTTTTGGCGGGAGCCAATTCATGCAGGGTCGGCTTGAGCTGAGCAGGCAGACGCTTTGCATAATCTGCATAGCCTGATGCAACCCAGGCAGGCACCTTCTGCGCGACAGAAACCAAGTGAAGTTTCACGATTTAAAGCCTTGCGAGAAGCATTTCCGGAGGACGGATTAGCTATTCTTCCTCGCCGGTCGACTCGCCGTCGACGCTCCAGAGATTCTCGATGTTATAGAAATCACGGGTCTTGGGCAGCATCACGTGCACGATGACATCCGCCAGATCGACCAGCACCCACTCCGCCTCGCTTTGACCTTCCATACCCAGCACTTCCAGACCATCCCGCTTGGCATTCATGGAAACCTGCTCGGCCAGAGTTTTGACATGACGCGTCGAACTACCACTGGCGACTACCATGTAGTCGGTAATTGCGGTCTTACCACGCACATCAATCACTTTTACGTTGATTGCTTTGGCGTCTTCCAGAGATTGCTCTACCAGTTGCACGACGCTTTCAGGAGTGGCGTTTTGTGGTTCGCGCTTACGCGCATTGAGTTTGTTCAGATCCAAAAGCAAATTACCTCGTTGTCCGCGTGCCTGCTGGCCCAGCGGTCGTTTGAATTAGTGGCATTTTAGACAGACCGCTCCAGACTGTCACCTGCATACCGCTCAACGGCACTGGGTGGCCAAATCAATTAACGGTATAACCCACGCTGCATGATGATCTCGCGAACTGTCTGCGGCACCAGGAAACGGGGATCCCGCCCAATGGACACGGTGGAACGTACCGCACTGGAAGAGATATCTAATGCTGTTATCTCATGATAGACGATTAGCCCCGCACGTTGTGTGTACAAATTTTCTGTTTGCTGAGAGCTGATCAGAAAGTCTTTAGCGACGGGGTCAGGAACAGCCAAGCTGTTACCAGGCCGATTGATCACCACCAAATGGGCAAGTTCCAAGATCGCGCGCCATTCTTTCCAGGTATGAAAATGCGCAAATGCGTCAGCGCCAACCACCAGCGCCCAATGACAATCTGCATCACGCCGGTGCAGGTTGCGCAGCGTATCTACGGCAAAAGAGCTACCGCCTCGCGCAACTTCCACATCGTCCGCGATCAAATTTTCCAAGCCTCGAGTTGCAGCGCGAACCATCTCCAGTCGCAGTTGCGCTCCAGCAAATGGTTTGGCCCGGTGGACTGGCGTGTGACATGGAATCAAGTGCACTGGGCACTCTAACGATTCTGCGAGTTCCCAGGCGGCGCGAAGATGGCCCAAATGGATAGGATCGAAAGTTCCCCCAAAGGCAACCCGCAAGCCGTGCGTTTTGCTTGGTTCATACATCTTAAGCGACACGAGACTTTTTCTGCGCTAATCGGACCACCCACTGCTCCAGGGCCTGCCAGGGATCGCCTGCTTTTTGACCCTTCCCCATTTGTTCTATGTTAGCCAGCTCTGATACGGCCCAACCCCAGGCTTTCGCCCCCATTCTGCGGACCGCCTGATCCAGCATCATGCGGCGCTTGCGCCATATGCGTTCGCCCTTGAAAGCATGATCTGGCGACCTCCCCGTATCCAGCGCTCGCCGCATCGCACAAACCAATCGCACTTCCTTATGTAAAGCCCACAAAACGATCTGCACTGCCATATCTTCAGAACGCAGACCACGCAGTATTCTTAACGCCCGTACAGCATCCCCCCTGAGCACGGTCTCAGTGAGCAAATAGACATCAAATCGAGCGTTGTCCGCCACCGTAGCTTCAACCACCTCTGCAGTTATCGCTCCCCCCTGGTGTAACAGTGCAAGCTTGTCTACCTCTTGGGCTGCTGCTAGCAGATTGCCCTCCACCCGGTCAGCCAAGGATTGGCAAACTGACGCATCCGCTTGCACCCCGCGCGCTTGCAAGCGACTCTGCAGCCAACGCGGCAATTCTTGCGGCGCAACTGGCCAGCAGGGCACCACAACCCCATGTTTTTCAACGGCTTTATACCAGGCAGATTTACGCGACGACGCATCGATTTTGCCCGCGCTGATCATCAGTACATCGTCTGCTGCGCCGCTGTCACAATAGTCGCGCAGAAAGGCCCCGCCTTCACGGCCAGGTTTTCCCGTTGGGAGTCGTAAGTCAATCAGCCGGCGAGCAGAAAACAGCGACATAGACGCAGACTGTACCGCAAGCTCGTTCCAGTCATACTTCGCATCCGCTTCGAACACCAGGCGGTCATCGACCCCTTGAGCGCGTGCCGCAGCACGAATCTGATCTGCAGCTTCCAGCACCAACAGATCTTCTTCGCCCCATATCAGATAGACAGGAGCAAGCCCTTTCTGTATCTGCGCTTCGATGCGATCTGGCGCAATTTCCACTAGGGCGTGTCCGCGTACCGGACGCGACGGATCAACTCCGCCACGCTGCGTGCGATGAGATCCCGCTCAATCTGCGCCTCTTCCCGCGCATTGGCGTTTACTACCTGCCGATTAAATACGTAGTCGGCACTTTGGATAATCTGTTGGGGACCAACTATACGCTTTCCGGAGGAATCCCTGACAACAAAGGTAGTTTCGTAGGAAAGCCGAAATTCCTGCACGCGTGCAGCGGCGCTAACAGTTTGAATTTCTTTGCGTAACGCCGCGCCTTGGACTTGTATTGCAGCGGCGTTTGGGCCACCAATACTAGCCCCTGCAACGCGTAGCTGTCGTTCAAGCTCTCGTTCCAGTGCGCTCGCATGCGCAGGCACCTGAATGCTGACGTTGGTCAAAGCGGGAGGCAGCGTCCCGCCGCCGCGTAATTTGAACCCACAGGCAGCTAAAACAGCGATCAACAAAGACGCCAATACTATTTGGTAAATTCGTTTCATCCCACCACCACGTTAACCAATTTACCCGGAACCACGATAACTTTACGGACCGTTTTGTCTTCTAAAAATCTCTGAACATTAGGGTCTTGTTGCGCGAGCTCCGCTGCCGTATCGCGATCTGCGTCCACCGGCAGCTGAATTTTACCTCGCAGCTTGCCGTTCACCTGGACCACCATTTCTAAGGTATTTCGGACCAATGCAGATTCATCCACTTTGGGCCAGGTAGTGTCCAACAAATCCTGTTCGCCCAGCATGCGCCAAAGTGCGTCGGACAGGTGCGGCACAATGGGATTGAGCATCAGCACGACACTCTTCCAGCCTTCGTGGGCTACTGCGCGCCCCTGGTCATCCACGGTCTCGAACTTACTAAGCGCATTGACCAACTCCATTACCGCAGCGATGGCCGTATTGAACGTGTGGCGCCGCGCCATGTCATCGGTGACTTTGCTCAGGGTTTCATGAGTTTGGCGACGCATGCGACGCTGATCGTCAGATAGCTTCGCAACGTCCAAATCGACAACTGGTCCTTGCAACGCGTGTTCGTTGATCCGCGTCCAGAGCCGTTTCAGAAATCTGGCAGCGCCTTCCACACCGCTGTCAGACCACTCCAGCGACTGATCCGGCGGTGAAGCAAACATGGAAAAGAGCCGCACCGTATCAGCGCCGTGCATTTCAATCAGCGCGGCGGGGTCGACACCATTGTTCTTGGACTTAGACATCTTTTCGACCCGACCGACTTGAACTGGCTGACCATCACTGGTGGCAACTGCGCCAATGATTCTGCCCTTGTCATCCCGCTGCACAGTCACATCGTCAGGTGCAAAAAACGTTTCCGTGCCCTGCTCGCCGCGATAAAAAGTCTCGGCAACTACCATCCCCTGGCAAAGCAAATTGGTTGCAGGCTCATCTGAACTGACCAGACCTGCGTCTCGCATCAGCTTGTGCCAAAATCGGAAATACATCAGATGCATCACCGCGTGCTCGATACCACCGATATATTGATCTACCGGCAACCAGTAATCGGCGCGTTCATCCAGAATGTTATCTGCACCAGGCGAGCAGTATCTTGCGTAATACCAACTCGATTCTACGAACGTATCAAAGGTATCCGTTTCACGCTCAGCCGCGCCACCACAACGGGGGCATTGGGTTTTGCGCCATTCCGGATCGGCCTTAATGGGCGATCCGGTACCCATAAACTCCACATCTTCTGGAAGCTCTACCGGTAGTTGCTCCTCAGGTACCGGCTGCGCACCGCATGCGTCGCAATAGATCACTGGAATCGGGCAGCCCCAATAGCGCTGTCGCGACACGCCCCAATCGCGCAAGCGATAATTTATTTTCCGCTCACCAAAGTCATTGGACTCCGCCTGTTCTGCCATTTGATCAAATGCGTCTTCGAAGCTGAGCCCGGTGAAATCCCCTGAATTAATCAGGACCACATTCTCCTTATCGCTCCAGGACGCTTCTTGCACGTCGACTGAATCGCCGCTCTTGGGCGCGATCACCTGCCGAATGGGCAGATCATATTTCTTTGCAAACGCATGGTCTCGTTCGTCATGAGCGGGTACCGACATGATTGCGCCAGTGCCGTAACCCATCAATACGAAATTGGCGACCCAAACCGGCACTTTCTCGCCAGAAAACGGATTAATGGCGTAGATGCCAAGTGGCTTGCCCAGCTTCTCCGCGGTTTCGTGATCGGCCTCACTGGTGCCGCCAGCTTTGCATTCTGAGCAAAACGCCGCCAGCTCGGTATCGTTTTTCGCGGCCAACTGCGCCACCGGATGATCTGCAGCGACCGCCAAGAATGTGGCTCCAAAAATGGTGTCGGGCCGTGTCGTGAAAACACGTATTTTTTCGCCACTGTCCACCACCGAGAAATCCAGCTCCAAACCTTCTGAGCGACCAATCCAGTTGGTCTGCATGGTTTTTACTGCATCCGGCCAGCCGGGGAGGTCTTGCAAACCGTCCAGCAGCTCATCAGCGTAAGCCGTAATCTTCATAAACCATTGGGGAATCTCGCGTCGTTCGACCAGCGCTCCAGACCGCCAGCCGCGCCCGTCCACAACTTGCTCGTTGGCCAGCACGGTCTGATCCACAGGATCCCAGTTCACTTCCGAATTCTTGCGGTACACCAGACCTTTTTGCATCAGCCGCACAAACATCAGCTGTTCCCAGCGGTAGTAGTCTGGTTTGCAAGTAGCGAATTCTCTGGACCAATCATAGGCGTAACCGAGCCGCTTGAACTGGTCCCGCATGTGGTCAATATTCTCGTAAGTCCACTTGGCAGGTGCCACTTGGTGTTTAATTGCCGCATTTTCGGCAGGTAGTCCAAACGCGTCCCAGCCCATGGGTTGTAAGACATTTTTGCCTTGCATACGCTGAAAGCGGCTAATCACATCGCCAATGGTGTAATTGCGCACGTGGCCCATATGCAGCTTGCCACTAGGGTAAGGCAGCATTGAGAGGCAGTAGTACTTTTGTCGACTGGCATCTTCGGTCACTTCGAAGGCACGGGTTTCTTCCCAGCGCTGTTGGACCTCGCACTCAATCTCTTGCGGATTATATTCGGTTTGCATGGGTGACAATCATTGTGCGCTCTTATGGCGCATTCTTCTAATAGCTAGTAAACGGGCAAGATTAGCGCAGACCACGTGGTGGGGAAAGCGACAACGCTAGAAATTCGCCATTCTGGCTGAAATAATCACCCATATGAGCAAGCTCGAACGGCTATATCATCTGCACAACATCCTCAGCCAACGCCGAACGCCTGTGTCCCGACAGGTGTTGATGGAAGAAATTGGCTGTTCCCAGGCAACCCTCTATCGACTCATTGCAAATCTACGCGACCATCTTGGTGCGCCGATTGAACAAGATCCGGACGGCCGCGGATTCTTCTATGAAGATTACGGGATGCGACCCTTTGAGCTACCAGGCATCTGGCTCAGCCCAGAAGAATTGCAGGCGTTGATCTCTGCGCGTGATGTACTTGGACGAGTACAGCCGGGCTTGTTGGACACGGAACTGCACGCACTCCAGGATCGGATTGCTAACCTGTTGGACGAAAAAGGTATCGACGCGGATGCACAAACCGAGCGCGTACGGATCATCCATCAAGCCAGCAGACTGGTGGATGCGGCAACTTTTCAGCCGGTATTGCATGCGTTGGTGCAACGCAAGCGACTGCACATTGGCTATCACGCCCGAGGCAGTGACGAGGTCACAGATCGCACCGTCTCGCCACAGCGTCTAACCAGCTATCGAAACAATTGGTATTTGGATGGCTACTGCCATCTACGAGAAGGGTTAAGGAGCTTTGCTCTGGAACGCATCCAAACTATTACATCCCTAGACGAATCGGCCGAAGACATTGATGCCCAGCAACTAAGCCAACACTTCACCAGCGCCTACGGTATCTTTTCTGGTAAGGCCACCCATATGGCAGTTTTGAAGTTCTCCCCAAAGATGGCCCGCTGGGTTGCTGAGGAACTTTGGCATTCCAAGCAGGAGGGTCAATGGCTTGCAGATGGCTGCTATGAGTTGCGCATCCCCTATGGCCACAGTGAGGAGCTGCTTATGGACATCTTGCGGTTTGGCCCTGAGGTTGAAGTGCTGGAACCGGACTCTCTCCGCGCACAGATCAAAGAACAGCTTGTAGCGGCAGGTAGAATCTACGGCAACTCGCAGTCTGCCACTGAATCTGGCGTGGCGAAATCCACAAAATCGTAATACACATCCAGATCTGCCGGCGAGGTATTGGCATAGGCATGCGGGCCTACTTGCAGCGTGTCGGGCAGGTCTGCCCTGGTGTAGAAATTTTCTAGCTGCCAGTTGGACTGACCGATTTCTCGCACGTAAAGCCGGAATTCCGCTCCCAGCCTACACAGACGTATATCTCCATCCACCGCTGGCCAGCTCGGCCCAATAAAATTGCTTTGCGAATCTACTGTGCTCTTGGTCTCTACGGACACATCATTGCCGTCGGCGCCCAAGACGATAAATACATAGTTTTCGCAATCGTCACAATCGTCAGATTGGGGGCTGCGGGCGTTGATACCGCCTAAGCGAAAAGTGGGCAGCGGCGCAAGGTCTGCTGACCCTGCTCGGCGCGGCAATACCCTGGCGGTGATTGCAAAGTTTCCGCTGATTAAACGATATAGCTGATATCCGGAACTTTGATTAAACCATACTGAGTTTGCTGCTGGCGAAATCACAAGATGCCCTGCCGAAACGCTGGTGGCAGCCAAAGTTGGATTGATCTCTCCGTCCCAACCACCTTGTTCTGTAGAAAAATTCTCGCATGTGCACAACAGTGGATCAGAGGCCGCGCACACTGCATCTTCGAAACCGTTGCCCGAAACCAGTTGGCACTGAGACCAGCTGGTCTGAGCAACCGCATAAACGAACAGCATTACCAGCAGTTTGTTGGCTAAACTCACAGCTCTCTACGCCATTGGATATAGCGCTTGGCAGTTTTCTTCGGGGCCTCGATCATGGGCAAATGTCCTATATCGGGCATAATTTCCACCGTCACTCTCGGCATAACCTCTGCTAACACCTCTGCACCAGACGGGTCAAGCACGCGATCCGCTTCGCCCCATACCACTAAAGTCGCGATCTGTAGTCCACGCACGTATTCTTCCAGTGGCGGTGAGCGATACTGCATGTCCTCAAAAATCTCCGCGTAGTGTTCGTAGCGAGGCGCTTGGATTTCTCCTAAACCACGCAAGACAGCTGGCGGTAAAATGGGCGGTTCAACAAATGTAAAGTCCAGCACCGAGCCAATTTCGCTTGCGTCTTTTACTATAAGCGGATTTCCACCCCCCTCAACGACACGCATCATATCGCTGGGTTGAGCACCTGCAACAAAACCGGGATCAAGAAGCCAGAGTGTATCGACTCGCTGCGGCTGCGAATTGGCCATAGCGCCCGCGATGTAGCCGCCCATGGAGTTGCCGCCAATATGAATGCGATCAATGTTGAGTCGATCAATAAACTGCCACACGCGCTGGGCTTGCGCATCAATGGAATAGTCTAAATCCGGTGCAAGATCACTTTGCCCAAATCCCACCATGTCAGGAATGATCAGCCGGTATTTTCCGCCCAGATTGTTAGCGAGACGACTCCAGTTGTCTCTGCTGACGCTAAAGCCGTGCAACAGCAGCAGCGGTTCGCCTTTGCCGCCCTCAGAATAAACCCAGCGGTGACCATGGACCATGATCTCTTTAGTTTCCAGGTCCGCGGCCCAACGCTCTACCGCCATTGCAGCGTGGTAGCTTTCTTTTGGGAACCACCAATAGCCCGCCAAATTGGCAATTATCAGCAAAGCACCAGTAATTAAACCCACCCAGAGAAATTTCTTCAGCACGTTCGATTCTCACCTTTTGAGAAGGGGCAACGACAGACTGGCCCCAAGTCTTTGGAGGATAACATTATGCAGCAACATGGCGCAGGCGCTTTATCTCATTCCCATCGCCTTACCTACAGTGTCATGGCACTGGGAGTCCTTTGGTTGATCAGCGGGTTGGATGCGAGTACCGCAAGATATGTGGGCAGTGCGTGGCTTTGGGGCATCACTGTCCCAGTGGCTGCCGCAGCGATTCTGTTTCCGCAAAAGCTGCGCGAAGATATCGGCTTCACATTGCGCACGCTGATGAGAACGGGAAATTCGATATTACGCGTAATGCGCCAACCAACATCCGCTTTCTAGCAAGTGCAATATTCAGATGCTGCCGAACAAAATAAAACGCCCGGACTAGCCGGGCGTTTTGCGTTGCAGCTTAAGGGGATTCCTAGAATCGAACATCCAGCGTTACGGTAGCCGTAGCGGTACCACCGAAACCATCGCTGATGGTGTACTCAAAGGAATCTCCACCCCACCAACCTGGCATGGGGTTGTACAAAATTTGACCATCTTCGGTAATTTCCGCCGTACCCATAGGAGTTTTCGCCGGCACTTCTATGATCGTCAGCGGATCACCGTCAGGATCAGAATCGTTTGCTAACACGTCAATGATCACAGCGGTATTTTTCTGAGTCGTAGCAAAATCATCCACTGCGATTGGCGGATTATTCTCACCCATATTGACGGTCACGGTGACGGATGCAGTTGCTTGCTGATCAAAGCTGTCTTCAATCGTATAGCCAAACTGCGCAGTTCCCACAAAACCCGACGCCGGTGTGAACGTGACAGTACCGTCGCCATTGTCAGCCACGGTGCCATTGTCTGGTTGATCAATGGCAACGACTTCAAGATCGTCTCCGGTATCGTTTGCCAGCACATCAATGGTTACTGGCTGGCCGCGATCCGTCTCAGCGCTATCGTCATTGGCCTCAATGGGCGGTATCTCAAGCACAGTAATTGTTACCGTAGCGGTCGCCTGAGCACCATTACTGTCTTCAATGGTATAGACGAAGCTGTCTTCACCTGAGAAACCACTCATGGGGGTGTATGTAATAGAACCATCACCGCCCACTGAAACGGTACCGTTTGCCGGCAAGGTGGTGTCCACGACGCTCAGCGGGTCGCCATCCGGGTCGCTATCGTTGGCTAACACATTTACGGTCACTGGCGTATCGAAAAACGTTTGAGCCGCATCGTCACTAGCGCTTGGCAGCGTATTGATTATCTGACGCGGCCCTAACTCGACGTCCACTTCTTCGGTCTGATAGCGATACGTATCTACCGTTCGCTTGTGGCGGATAGAGTTGCGCAGTGCACGTTGCAGCCATGCGGGATCATCAATTTCTTCACGCTCCCACGTCACGCGAGTTTCTTCCGGCAATTCTTCGACTTTGTCCGATGCAACCGGCTCGCGGCGCTCTTCCAACGTAACGAACTCGATTTCGGTTCTACGATTAAGCTTACGATTGGCTTCAGAGGTGTTCGGCACTTTGGGCTGCGTTTCGCCCATGGCACGTACTGACATCTCGCTGCGGGACAGACCCTGCTCTACCAGGAAGTCTGCCACTGAATTCGCACGGCGCTCAGATAGCCCCTGGTTGTACTGGTCGGTTCCGATATCGCAAGTGTGTCCAACTACTTCGACATCGCCAACAACTTCCAGTTGCTCAATACGATCAGCCAGCTCGCTCAACATCTGCGCCTCGCCCGGGCGAATAAACGATCGGTCAAAGTCAAACAGTGCATCTCTTTCGATAGTGACGCGGTTGCGTACCAGGCGCATTTCGGGTTCCGCATCTACTTGAGTACCGGAGCCGGCAGCCGGAACCACCGAGGTTACTCTGCGTTCTACGTAATTTCGGCTCGGGCGATAGCGCTCGCCAAAGCTATATCGGTAGTAAAGTATGGCGCGCGTGTCTGAATCGTCGATTTCAAAATCGCCGTCCTTTTCGTAGCGCTCTAAATCCAGGGCAAGTGAATGACCCGTGTTGGCGAAGTACTTCTCCAGGCCCACGCTTAGCGTGGTCTGGTTAGAACTAAATTCGCCTTTCTCATAGTCCAGACCACCGCGGAGGCGGACTAGACTATTGTCAAAGAAACGACCCACGCGAACACCCACACCGTAGTCGTAGGGATGTTCGAAAGTGGTGGTGGTGATGGTCGTAATTTCGTCCTGGACAAATTCTTGGTTGCCATCTACACCGGTAATTTGACGCACCAGAGTCTCGAATTCCTGTGCGGTCTGTCGTTCGTCCGTAATAGCCGCAGTTAAATAGGCGCTCCAGAAGAACTTTGGACCTTCCTGACCATAACCAAACGATGCCTTGCGGTCGTCAAATTCGTTCTGGTCCACCGCCGCAAACACCTTGCTTATGCGGACTCGGTCCTGCCGTGCAGCAGCTTCCTCTAAGGACTCCGCACCACGCAGCCAATGGTAGTTAAGCTTGACACCGCCACGTTCGTCGCTGACCCACAGCTCGCCAATCCAATTGGAGTAGTCGGTCTCACCAAACACGTGAAAATACTCACCGTGAACGTCGCCTTCGTCATCGATCCCGATGGAAACGCGCACGTCATCCCCGATAAAGCTGGTCCCGACGGAGCCATCGGCCGCCACAAAACGCACGTCAGCGTCTTCTGGTTCCGATTGCGCATGGGTTCCACTTACGAATACGGCACCTGCCAGCAGTGCTGTCCAGGCCGCCTTACCCAACTTACTGTTCATTTTATTCATCCCGAATTTCAAATCCCCTGAAAGTCCGCATTGTAAGCGGCTTGGGTGCCGCGGGCCAGCACATCCAGCCCGCAACCCAATCTAACGATTTTAATCGGATAGCACAAAGGTGACCTTCATGACCACTCGATACTCTTTAATCTGACCGTTCTCAATATTCACTTTTTGGCTGGCTACCCAAGCGCTTTCCACGTTATTTAGCGTTTCCGTCGCGCGCTTAATACCCTCTCGGATAGCATCTTCAAAGCTTTTATCTGACGCAGCAATAATTTCGGTAACTTTAGCTACAGACATGGACAATCTCCTGTGCGGTTTGTGACAAAGTTCTAGCAGAGCCCAGAACAAAACGTGCCAAATTCAACTTGCCCAAATTCCAACAAGTCCCCTGCTCCGCTGTAATGCACAACGGCCGACACGATGGAAGGCAGAAGCATAGAGACAAAAGCATGAATCGCGCGTCAATGGCCGACATAAGATTCGACCATCTCCTCACTGCATGTTCCTGGGCCAGCAGAACGCTGCCCGGACAAGTTATTCGCCAGCAGCTACTTGACTGCCGTTATAAATTTCGGCCCCGCTGGACTGATAGGCTCGTAGAACTTCTTCTGCCTCGTCGCGCAAAACCTGGGACGTCACCGAAATGCCACGTTTGCGCAGCCCTTCTACCCAGTCAGCGGGCTTGTGCCCCTCATCAAACCCGATAGATTCCGCATCTTCGCAGGTGGCCCCGCAAACCACGGAAACAACGCCCGACCAGGGGATAGACCCCAGACACATGGCGCAGGGTTCGACGCTGGTGACAAGTTCAAATCGGCCGAATTTGGCAAGATCGAATGTGCCCAGGCGCACCTGGGCCAAAGAAACGGCCACCATCTCTGCATGCAGACAGGACTGATTCTGGGCCGTCACCAGATTCATTCCCGGAGCAATCAACTCACCGGTTTGTGTATCAAATATTGCGGCACCAAATGGCCCACCGGTTTTTGCCTCTACATTCGCCTCTGCCAACGCAATCGCAAACTCCATGCGCGCCTCCACCTTGGGAAAGTGTGTTTTGCGCTTGCTCAAAAATTCCTCTATCCAATCAGGCAACCGCCACTGAATTTGCCAACGATCTTTATCCATTACTGCTTCCTTTGCTTAAGGCGCTGTCGGGACGCCTCATATAATGCAATACCTGTTGCGACAGAAACGTTTAGACTCTCCTGCCGCTCGTCCATTGGTATCGACGCACGAAAATCGCAGCGCTCGCCGATCAATCGCGAAACGCCTTTGCCTTCGTTACCCAAAATAACCACTACGGATCCAGTCAAATCGACTTCGTCGAGAGACTGCTCTGCCTCACCAAATAATCCTGTTACCCAGCATCCGGCATCTTTGAGCGCATCCAATGTGCGCGCCAGATTGGTTACTTGCGCTACCGGCACATACTCTGCCGCACCCGCAGCCGCCTTACGCGCGCTGGGCGTGAGTGACACCGCTCGATCCTTGGGAATGACCACCGCTGTTACGCCAAAGCCCCCTGCGCTGCGCAAACACGCACCAAAATTGCGCGGGTCTTCCAGATGATCTAAAACCAGTATGAGCGGATCAGACGTGCTCTGCACCAAGTGCAACAACTCATTGTCAGAAAGGTAGCTCGCCGCAGCATACTCAGCAGCTACGCCTTGATGGCGACCGCCTGCCTTCTGGTCAAGCTCTTTGCTGTCAACGGTCCGAACCGGGATATCCGCGTTGCGCGCTCTGGATTCAATATCTTTGAGCTTTTTATCGTTGCGCTTGCGATCCAGCCACACACACTGCAAGCGGTCTGGATCATTGGTAAGCGCGGCATCGACTGCTTTGATGCCGATCAACCACTGCTGCATTGCGGCTACTCCTGGTCCGACTCAGAACGAGTCTTGGTGAGTTTAAAGTCGATCTCTCGATCATCAACGTTCACCCGAACCACCTTTACGCGAACGGGGTCAGAAAGCTGAAACACCTTGCCGCGCCGCTCCCCGGATAAGGTGTGTGAGACCGCATCAAAATGATAGTAGTCATTAGGCAACTGGGTAACATGAATCAGCCCGGAAATTCCAAACTCCTCCAGTTCCACAAACAACCCAAACGAAGTCACGCCCGCAATGATGCCGTCAAACTCATCGCCAATATGTTGCTCCATGTACGCACACTTGAGGCGTTCGTCCACATCGCGACTGGCCTCTTCGGCACGTCGTTCCGTCATTGAGGTATGTTGAGCCAGCGAATTGATCTGATCGTCAGAATATTTATGTGCTGCTTCGGTCTTAAACTTCATCGTGGTGTACAGCGCCCGATGCATCACCAAGTCTGGATAGCGTCGAATCGGCGACGTAAAGTGCGAATACGCAGACAGCGCCAAACCGAAATGCCCGTGATTTTCCGGCAAATATACCGCCAGGCTTTGGGATCTTAAGATCAAAGTTTGAATCAGTTTGTAGTCGTTACGGCCTTTGGCGGAAGCCAGCACCCGAGCCAGGTCGGAGGGGGTCACTTCATCCCCACCGGGAACCTGCAACCCCAGCTCCGCCAAAGCGGTGCGCAGCTCCTCTAATTTGCGCTCCGGCGGCGAAGCATGGACACGGAACAGCGTGTTGATCTCTTTTTTCTCTAATAGTTTTGCCGCTTCTACATTGGCAGCAATCATGCACTCTTCAATCAGTCTGTGTGCATCGTTACGTGTTCTCGGAACAATCTCGTCAATGGTGCCATCATCGCCAAAACGAAACGCTACCTCGCTGGAATCAAAGTCAAGCGCTCCCCGGCGCATACGCTTCCCAAGCATTGCCTTAAACATGCTGTGCAGAGCGGTCAGGGATGCAGCCACGCTTGCATCAAAATCACCTTGGCCTTGCTCAACAAACTGCCACGCTTGGGCGTAGGTTAATCGCGCATGGGAATGCATTACAGCGGCATAAAAACGGCTCCGAGTTACGTCTCCTTTGGAATCCACTCGCATCTCGCAAACCATGCACAAGCGGTCAACCTTTGGATTTAACGAACAAATGCCGTTGGAAAGCGCCTCTGGCAACATGGGCACTACCCTATTCGGGAAATACACCGACGTGCCACGCTTTTGCGCTTCGTTATCAATCGGACTTCCCGGCCGCACATAGTGCGCCACATCCGCAATAGCCACTAACAGCTTCCATCCACCGTTCTCTACCGGCTCACAGTGCACCGCATCGTCAAAATCTTTCGCGTCCGAACCATCGATGGTGACCAACGGCGTGTCTCGCAAGTCTTTGCGACCTTTGATTTCTGCTTCGCTGACATGATCCGGGATCTCCCGCATCGCCTGCCGAACTTCAGCGGGCCATTCGTGAGGCAGGTCAAAGCTTCGAATTGCCACTTCGGCCGCCATGGGGGCGTTGATACTGCGACCTAAGACTTCCAGCACCCGACCTTTCGCTTTGCGCGATCGGCCTGGGTGTTCGGTCATTTCTATATAAACGTAATCGCCGTCCTTCGCATCACCCCATTCTCCGGGCGGAATCATGATGTCGTGGGTAATTCGCTTTTGATCCGCCTGTACAAACCCGACACCACGGTCTACCACCATGCGTCCTACCAGGTGCGAATGGGCACGTTCCAGCACCTCAACTACCTCTCCCTCTAGCCTACCCTGCCGGTCTACTTTGGTGACATTGGCCAGAACCCGATCACCGTGCATAACCTGGCGCATAAAACGAGGCGAGATAAATATGTCGGGACTGCCATCATCCGGGATGACAAACCCGAACCCATCGGGATGGCCAGTAACGCGACCGGCGGTCAAATCCATTTTTTGAGACAAGCCAAAACCCTGGCGACGGTTCTGGATAATCTGACCCGCTCGGAGCATTGCGTTGACGCGCTTTTGCAGCGCTTCAACATCACGATCGCTAGAAAGGCCTAGCCCCTTGGCAAGTTGCTCAAGCTTCATTAATTCACCAGCCTCTGACATAAAGTCCAGAATGGCTTCACGGCTGGGTATGGGGTGTTCGTATTTCTTGGCTTCCCGCTTGGCGTACGGGTCTTTCACTTTATTTTTTTTAGATTTTCTTGTCATCCGCGCATAGTAGCAGCACTGACTGGCAAAATAACGTGTGCAAAACACTGAGAAGGTAAGTATCCGCACATATTGACAAGGCATGGTTAGATCACGATAATGCGCCTCCCTCGCTTTCGCGGGGTCTGTTCGCACCGGGCCGAGGTGGCGGAATTGGTAGACGCGCTAGCTTCAGGTGCTAGTGGGGGTAACCCCGTGGAGGTTCAAGTCCTCTCCTCGGCACCAAGTCTTTTGCTGGGATTACATCCCTACTAACCCTGTTATTTGCGCTTTTGCGCTATTTTTTCGTCGCTGTCGCGACGGTTACTTGTGCGCTTTCGATCGCACACTACGACCAAAGGGACTTTAAGGCGAAAGCCCTTTGGAAACCCCGCGCCTTGCCCGAAAGTGCCTTTCTTCCAAATTTCACAGGAGATTTCCAGGATCGTCCGCAACTCGGCCTCCGCCATGCAAGCATGCCGAAGACCTCAAACAGTGCGGCGATCTAATCCGAAAATCCCCAGCGAAATTTGGCGGCACTAGACGGGCGCTTTCTATTCCCGCCCGCCGCCCATGAAGCCAGCCCGCCATTCGGCGGCCATTACTTGCCAGTAGATCCGATGAACAGGGTCCTGGGGTTTACAAGTTCTCTGGCTGCAACAATCTGAGCACAGTTTCAGGCTCTCGTCGCAGTAGCTCCATTAGCTTGGTTGCTGGCCCAGGCGGGCTGGAGTGTCCGGCCTCCCAGGCGCTAATCTCGTGCGGCCCGACTCCCAATAAACCGGCAAACTCCTCAGACGTCATATCCAACGTTTCGCGAATACTCTTCGCTTCACCAGCCCAAAGCGTGTGATTCATCACCACTACGTCCTCGCCTTGCGTATTGGCAAGAGCCTCGTGCGAACCTGCCAAATTCTCCTCAAACATTTCGCTCACATCTCATCCCCAGGAAAGACCACACCTTTCTGGACGTTCAGTCCAGGTACGGCGGTAATGGTAAAGACATGCAGTGAAACTATTGTTTAGACAAAAGATTCTACGCAGCAGGAAGTGGCACATTTACACTGGCCATCCCGTTATGGTGCAGTCACATTAGAAATGCTGTTACTGCGCATCGACCTTCCAATGCTACTGATCAGTGCCAATCTCGACGCCCTAGCCACCAGCTAGCTACAATGAAAACAACCACGCCCAAACCGAATCCAGTGAACAAGGCTTGCACTGCACGCTGTGGATCACTAGCCAGGATATTGGTGGGTAATAACCAGGGGAAATAAATACCCGCTTTGGCAGACGTGGCGACAATGGCAACAAAAGTACCCGCAATCCCTACCACAACAGGTGCGGCAAAGCTGCGAAATGCCATAGCGACTGCAAATTGCAGGGCTACCAACAAGAATCCGGCAAGCCACATTTTGGACAGCAAGCTCGCCAACAACATCCATGGCAAGACACCAGACAAGGCATTTTCGGGACTTACCATTCCTCCAAATAACCCAGCGATTATCACCGCAAAGCCAATGAGAATGCTCACAACAGCCAAAAACGTCAGTGCGACTACGGCTTTTGCAAGAAATATTGCGGTCCTGGATTTTGAGCTGGCGAGCGCATGGGACCAGGCGCCAGAGCTGTATTCGATTTGCGCCTGCAGCGCCGTAAATGCGGTGGCCGTCATGGGCAGGAGGAAGTAGGCCCAGATTGCGGAGCCACTCATGGCAAGTCTGGGCCAATCGTCTGGCCCATTGCCGGTAATGACAATCACTGCTGTCAATACCAGCACGACCAATGGGATGCCAAATAACAGGAGCAAAACCAGCGATCTACGCAGTTTGTATAGCTCGGCCATGAAAAGAGTTAATGCATTCATTCGGCGGCCTCTGTCATTTCAAAAAATACCCGCTCTAAACTGGGGCGGACCTTATGAAACTCAGTGATTTCGCAGGACGCATGTACGAGGTTGGCCAGCAACTCGGATAATTCCTGATCGCTGAACGCTTCTTGCAGCAGGATGGCGTCTTCATTTATTTGATAACGCCAGCCATTTTGGTCAGCGAAAGCGGCCACTTTATGCGTCTGACGAGTCGATACCGCAACTGCATGGCCCACATGCTCATGCAACTGGGCCATCGTCCCTTGAAACAGCAGCCGTCCAGACTTGAGCAAAGCGCA
>CAZVYE010000007.1:37949-44182 GCA_964630895.1 uncultured Gammaproteobacteria bacterium
TTGCCGTATAGACCCGGCGTCTCGACTATGGCGCCGATGCTGCCCGCAGCTTGAGCACGCTGGCTGGACACGTCAAAACCGTTGAGTCGAACTTGCCCGCGATACGGCTTTATCAGTCCCAGTAGCATGCGGATTGTAGTGGTCTTGCCTGCGCCATTTGGCCCCAGGAACCCAAATACCGAGCCTGTAGGAACTTTCAGGTTCAAGCCATCAACAGCGGTAACACTCCCAAACCGGCACGTCAGGTCATTTGTAGAAATAGCGTCTTTCATGCTGCGAAAAATGCCTTAATTGCTTACCGCCCAACAGTGCCAGTAGATAGGGTTTCGCAAAGTGCCGCAGCAGGCTGAGTCCGACATCCATGCCTGAGACCCTTTGATGCATCGTTTTCAACAAAATTGATCAGCTTGTAAACCGATATCATGGTTGTGCGTCCAAACTTACAAATACACCAGGGACATGAACGGCTTGAGTGATCTGCCCATTACGAACGAACGCTGCGAACTGGCCATCGAAGATGCTGCACTCATTAAGCAAGCGCAACGGGGCGACCGAACGGCGACACGCAAGTTGGTGCTCAATCACCAGGACGATGTGTACTACCTTGCCCTGGGTTTGCTGGGCAACCAGAACGACGCGGAGGACGCCATGCAAGAGACATTTATTAAGGCGATTAAAAATCTGCACCGATTTCGCGGTGACTCAAATCTTGCAACCTGGCTCTATCGGGTTGCCACCAATACGTGTCGCGACATACAACGAAAGCGTCGTTGGAAGTGGTTTTCGCTGGATACAAACGAGGGTCAACACATGCTGGAAGAAAACACTGATTCCCACCCGGCACCTGATCGAGACCTTGCCAACAGTGAAGCCAAGGCCGCGCTGCACAAGGCCATGCAAAAACTGTCGATTAATGAGCGACAGGTTTTTGTGCTCAGGCAGTTTCAGGAACTTTCCGTTCGCGATACTGCCGAGGTTCTGGGCATTGCAGAAGGTTCGGTAAAGACCCTGCTCTTTCGCGCCATGCGCAAACTACGTGGGTGCCTGGCGCCCCATCAGCTGGAAGGTGCAAACGTATGAGCTGTTCTAGAAATTGGTCTGAAGAACTGGCGGTCGCAATTACTGACTCACAGTCTAGCGACATGCCCGACCACATCGCCCAACATTTGCGCCAATGCAGCGCCTGCCAGGCAGAGTGGCAGGAACTGGAACGTACTGCCAGCCAGATTCGTTTGGGCTTACCGGAGCGACCCACGCCAGGTCAATTGGATGCGTGGGGCGTAATTGGCTCAGAAGTATCGCGTGCCTCGTCAAAGCAGCCAACTGAGAGTAAATGGAACTGGAAATGGCAAGCCGCCAGCGGGTTTGCGCTGTTGGTCATTGGCGTAAGCCTAGGTCTGCAGCTCCAAGCCCCATCTTGGTCTGTAGACGACTTGAACGCAGCAGCACCCGCGTCCACCGAAAGCTCGCCCTACACTGTGGCCCACCAAAACATTGCCACAGACCAGTACGTAAAATTCTTAGAAGATGCGACGCCGCTATTGCTGGCCGTGGCCAATCGCAACAGCGCCAACGTGGTTATGAATGTGGAATACGGTGAGTATCGCGACGAGCAACTGATTGCAGCCAGTTTGGCCGACTACGCGGCCAGTTTGATGGTGGACCTTAAGTCGGCAGGTCGTAATCGTGAAGCCCGGCTTGTAGACAGCCTGCAAATGGTGTTTTTGCAGATGGCCAACATCCCACCAGAGCACTACAGCACCAGCTTAGACTTGGTCCAATCCACAATCGAACAACGCGGCATTCTATTTCAACTCACGGTGGAAGAAATCCGCCGAGTCGAACCGAGCAAACCTAAGAGAAATTTGTCAGCAGGATCGGTTTGAACCCCATGCATACGGAATCAACTATGAAGAAAATACTGACTATTTGCATCGCGACGATGCTATCCACTCAAGTTGACGCTCGGTCAGAACCAGAGCCATCGCCTGAATCTACTAAAGCTTATCGAGAAGGCTATAACCTTGTGTTGAACGGCGATTGGGAGGCTGCCAGCAACGCCTTCGCCGCGCTTATTCGAAACCACCCAAACTCAAGCTGGGTAGATGATGCTGCGTTCTGGCAATGCTATTCGGCTGGCGAGCTGAATCAGGATGCCGAGACAGTCTTCCAGTGTTATGACGAACTAACCAGAAACTATCCACGCAGCGAATGGCGCGACGACGCAAAACGGGCCATGGTCCGCTTGGCCAGCGAACTCGACCGCAGTGGTAAGAGCAGGTACCGCGAACGTGTTAAGGATTTCGGTGACGACGATGACGGCAGAGAACTACTACAAGTGTTGGTTGCGCTGGCTGAAATAGGTGACGAACGATCAGTCGACATCGTACTGGACCGCCTCAGTAGCACCCAGGACGAACACCTGCGCGCTCGAATGGTAGAGGTTCTGGAAGACGTAAACTCACCCAAAGTGGAAGCTCAGCTCATGTCTTTGCTCAACAATGACCCATCCGAATTGGTGCGGGTCGCGGCAGTAGAAGTATTGAGTGACCACGACAACATCAATGCGATGGGCCTGCTCCGTCAAATTGCCGAGGACACCAGCCAGCCTACCCGTGTTCGCGTAGAAGCCCTGGAAGAGGTCAGTGATCACAGGCCACCGGACGGCGTGACATTCTTAAGAGCGCTCGCGCTGGATGACGATGAGCGGGTTGCTCTCGAGGCAATTTCTGAGTTGTCTGACATCGAAACCGACGCTGCTCTGCAAGCGCTGGTTGAACTGCAACGCAGTATCCCCGACGCTAAACGCCGCGCGCGCATTATCAACAGAATTGAAGACTATGAGTCTGAAGCAGCAGCTAACGCCTTGTTGCAGATTGCCAAATCCGACCCGGATCCGCGTATTCGCAGAGAAGCCACCGAGGCGCTTGGTGATATGGAGATTGCCATTGCCAGAGAAGCTTTGATCGAACTATTGCAATCTATGGACGCAGGAGAATAGCCATGCGGATCATTACGGTACTTGCCCTCTCACTTTATCTGTCGGCAGCTTTCGCGCAAGAGATTGTGCATCTAGGCGACGCCTCCTCGCAGGCAAACAATAACCAATTCCGCGAAGCGCAACGCCTGGCGAGTCAGTCCGGCGGCTGGATTGGATGGTGGATTCCATTTGCTGTGGAAGCCGATCGCAACCATTTCGGCGGTTCTATTACAGTCATTAATGGTCAGGTGATGTTTCGCGGTCAATCGCTGGCGCATGCCCTTGATCTCGACCAACCACCCAGCGTGGCCGGAGCGACAAGTGATTATGCAGGTTTTACGGTCCGGCCTTTGGCAATTTTCGTAAGATTTGACAGCAGCGGACAGGTAAGCAGAACCAGAGCAAGTGACTTTGAGTTTCCCCCACAGCTGGATGGGAAGTCGCTGTTTTGGCTTGGCCAGGCCAACGCTGCAGAAAGTATTACGCAAATTGACCGTATCTATAGCAATGAGTCTTCCACCCGTGGACGGGCAGAGCTGGTAGAACTCATTGCCTATCATCGCAATCCACAGGCACTGGCATTTGCTCAGGAGGTGTTAGCCCAGGAGCAATCGTCAGACGTTCGAGAAGAAGCGGTAGAAGCCTTGGACGAGTCGGTGGATCCTCAGGTAATAGACATTCTGATGCAAGTCGCAACCAGTGATATTGCTACAGACGTCAGGGAAGAGGCCGTTGAGGCACTCGCCGACAGCCGTCTGGCAGCAGCGCAAGAAAAGATAATTGTTATTGCTCGGACGGCGGATCGTCGAAAAGTTCGCGAGGAAGCCTTGGAAGAACTGGCTGATATCGGCACAGACGCCGCGGTTTCGGCCATCACGGATACTATTTGGGAGGATAAGGACTTACGCATGCAGGCCGAAGCAGTAGATGCCGCAGGGGAGTTAAATCCAGAAACGGCGATAGAGATGCTCCGCAAAGTCGTCCTGGAACATCCCGCCCCAAAAATTAGAGAAGAAGCGCTCGAGGAGCTAAGCGATATTGAACCAGAGGCTTTGATGCCCCTGTTTCGTCAGGTCGTAGACAATGATCCCCATCCAGAAGTGCGAGAAGAAGCTCTGGATGTGATTGCTGATCTCCCCAATGACCTGGCTTTGCCTGTACTTCTTGAAGTTGCGCAAACGCATGCCGATCCTGGCCTGCGGCGGGAAGCCGTGGAAGCACTCGCGGACCGGCCCAGCGACGAAATCGTAAATATCCTCCAGGCCATTGTGTACGATGATAAGAACCTGCGTGTGCGTAGAGAAGCGCTTGAGGCTCTGGGAGAGTTACCCACGGGAAGTGGGATCGCTGTTCTGGCAAAGATCGCCCATACGCACCCAGAACCGCGGCTTCGCAAAGACGCCATAGAGACTCTTGGAGACATGGCCGAGCACGATGGTCGCGCCCGAGAAGCGCTGCGCTTGATCATAAATGGCTAGCTGATTTCAAGTGGCACCCAGACCAGTTTCACAGGCTGGGTGCCACGAAACCGGTTGGCGCAAAATATTGCTGTAAGCTTGGGCAAGCGACTATCGCCCCTGTGCCAAGGGCTAGCTAGTTCCGCTGTTTAGATTTGCAAACTTACCATTGGCACTTTGAAAACGCGTACAGATATGGATAACTATAATCCATCGTTACACACTGCCAGCGATTCAAACTGAAGAGGCCTGTGGAAAATCTATCTCCGTACGCTCCCCCGAAGAGCGACCTGAGCATCTCGCCAGAAAATATTTTTCGACGCGATGGTCGCTACGTTGTTTTTAACCGCAACATGCCTTGGCCCAAACGCTGCTACAAGTGCAATCAACATGCAGCAGACACGCGCTTGAGCCGACTGCCCTACCGAAATAAGTGGTTTGCGGCAAATTTTCTGCTCAACGGACTGTTCGCGTTCTTCTCCGGTTCAGTGCTTACGAATCAATTTGAAGTGCAGTTACCCATATGCAACACCCATCTTCGCGCTCGCAGAAAAATGATTTTGCTGCGTTTACTTAGCCCTTTTTTGTTTCTTGCCGTACTGGTGCTAGGTGTAGTGTTCAGCAACCCCTATATCCTTGGATGTGCCGGTGTGCTACTTATTATGAACCTGCTTTTTGCCGCACTAGCCCGTGAAATTTCCACCGCAAAATTCAAGGATGGTTTGATTTGGGTCTCAGGTACCGGCCGAGAATTTCGTGAATCACTAAAGCCGCTCGAGGATTAATAGACCAGAAGCTTCATGTCCAGGCCCAAAGAAAGCCGAAATCGCTAATTCAGCTGGCTCTTGCCCTTGCTGCACTGGCTTTACGGCGATCAATATTCGCGGACACGCCACGGCCACTACGCCTTTTTCATCCAAAAATATGGCGGTTTGTAATTCCCAAACCACGCACCCTGTAAGAAAACCGCTATAAGCGCATTTAAGGCGTCGTTTCTTCTTATCCCATCCGCTCTCTCCAGCAACTAGGCAAATCGCTTAGACAAAAAGAGCAACGTGCTCGGGATTATTTTTCTAAGGAGAACAGAACATGAATATCAACGGGAAAACAACCAAATTATTAGGCAAAGCCTCACAGCTTGCAGTGGCTGCTGGATTGGCCATTAGTGCTTTTGGCAACGTAGCCCACGCGAGTGAACCGGCCCCTGTCCTTATGGTTATTTCCAACCAGGACTTCTGGTACCAGGATTACGCCGATACGCGCTCCTCTCTGGAAGCCCAGGGGCTTGAGGTTGTGGTCGCGGCTGCTACCACGGAAACCGCAACACCCCACGCCAGCCGGGATTCTTACGTGCAGCCTGACATCGCGTTAACTGACGTAGAGGCCGAAGACTATTCAGCAATCGTGTTTAGCGGTGGCTGGGGCATGGCCCAGTATCAGTACGGATTTGAAGGCACGTACCACAACGCGGCTTATAACGATCGCGAGACTAAATGGGTCGTCAACGATCTGATTAATGATTTCGTGGATCAGGACAAAACATTGGCGGCAATTTGCCACGGCGTATCGGTACTGGCATGGGCACGAGTCGATGGCGAAAGCCTGCTGGAGGGTAAACGCGTCACGGGTTGGGCCGGGAGCCTGCCAGGTTTCGAGCTAGACGGATTCAAATATGAAGACGCCGAAGCACCGGCACACTATTTTCCTGGGTTTACCGGTGGCGTGTATGTTGCTTCCGCATCTGTCGGAGACCCCATGTCTAGCCACGATGACGTGATTGTGGATGGCAACATCAT
>CAZVYE010000008.1:0-42849 GCA_964630895.1 uncultured Gammaproteobacteria bacterium
AACCCGACGGTGGCAGCAGTTCCAAACCGTTTCACCACCGCCAGCGTAGGGAATTGATCATACCGTTGCGCTGAACGACGAATCTCTTTTAGCGTAGCGCCCAAAGCCTCCGCGCTTACCCAGTATTGCCACTGATAAAATCCGCGGCTCCCATAAAGCCCATTCCAGCCTCGCAGCCGATCAAGCGGGAAGAGTACCTTGTCAACCGAATCGACTGTACGTCTGGATGATACCCGCGATCTAATGCGAGAGTTGGCCAACTTGCTAACCCGTTTACCAATTAATGAAATGCCCAGATAGGGAACCGGGAATGAGACCCTGTGGAAATCCAGCCAGGCAATATTGAACTGGGCGCGGGAGGCAGAGAACTTGGCTGGCAATTCGTCACTGGAGAGCATGGGGCGAGCGTTCACTTCAAGCTTGCAGTTGACCATTGGTTCGAGCCGGAGTCGCACCGCGGTGATCAGGCCGGTTAGCCCCATGCCGCCAATAGTCGCTTCAAACAAACGTGGTTCGTTGTCGGCACTGATCCAGCTTGATGCTCCGTCGCGCTGTAATTGCACTGCCGAAACGTGGTGCCCAAAACTTCCTGCTGCAGCATGATTCTTGCCATGGACATCGTTTGCGACAGCCCCACCCACACTCACGCGAGAAGTCCCCGGCACTACGGGCAACCAAAAGCCACGTTTGCTTACCTGGATTAGAACACTGCGCAAGTCTGTCTGCGCGGGTACTTCAATAATTCCCTCAGCAGCGTCCACCCACTGCAGCGGCATAGATTTGTCCAACACCTGGAAGTGCTGCCCGGAAGGCAGCGCAGCATCACCGTAGGATAGGCTGTTGCCCCTGACAAACACGTTGCCATCTTGCGCTTTATGCGCACGTTTGGCGGTGCCACCAAAGCTTCGAATTACCACTGCCACTGGGCTAGCACCAAGCAGCCAACTGCCAGCAGTAGACAAATCCAGGAAAACTGATCAGACAGCGCGAACACGACCGGATCTGCATGTACGCGCCCACTCTTAGAACGATACGTGATTCGGATTGACCAAAGGAATACCAATAGTGGCAACCCATATAACCACAGGGGATGATCCACCTTGTTGCTGTAGCCTCCGCCAGGCAGGTAGACCGTCAGCATCATGGCCGACGCAATCATGCCACCAGCCGCTATACCTAATAGCATGGAGGGGTCTAGCTTCCGGTACGAATCTCGACCAGGCTCGGCCTCTCGCAGCTCATTAAATCGTTTTAAGATGGCTAGTGCGCTCATAAATACGAATACAAAACCCAGCAACCAAACCGAGGCCATCAGGCCGAGTGCAACAGCCCCAGCAACCACACGCAAGGCATACAAAGCACCTAAGCCAAGCACGTCCAGGAACAGTAGCGGTTTAAGCAAAACGGAGTAGATTAGCGTCAAGGCTAGATAACCGAATATGGCATAAGCACTAGGAAGCGATACATGCCAGGCAATGCCGATTGCCAGCAGCGCACAGACAACGGCAACACTCAACGCGGTGTGCTTTGTAAGCGAGCCAAGAGCCAGCGGTCGCAGCCTTTTTCTTGGGTGCAGACGGTCTTTGTTGCGATCTAGAACATCATTAACAGCATAGCCCGCGGACGCGGCCAGCGACAGGGCAACAAATACCTGCAGAACCGCCCACATATCAATGAGAGTCAATTGCTCAAGAGTTAACAGTGCTGGCACGAATACCAGCAGGTTCTTAACCCAGTGATGCGGGCGCAGCAGCGAAAGTATAGGCGGCATGAATCAAAATGGACGATAAGACGTCCAGAAACCTCACTTCTCAAATACGGTTGGCTTACCGGTCAGTATATAGCGTCGAAAATAGCGCCAATAGACTGGCAGAAAGAATTTTTGACTGGCCAAAACCTGCAAAGAAGAAATCCTGCGAAACTGGAGTGCCTCTCGTCTGGCTGCCGCAATCTTCCTGCGATCACGCCAGGTCTCGACAATCGCCCGCCAATGCGCTTTGAACAGCTTGGTTCTAAGAAACATCAACGACGTCAAAAGTATCCCAAAGGTTTTTCCCAGAATAAATGGCAAATTGATTGCCAGAACGGGCCAGGGCGTCAGCTTCAAAGTGGTGTAGTAGATATTCCGCTGAATTGAGACCGCGTAGCTAAAGTCGCGCACCTTATCCAGCGAAGCACTAACCTTGTGATACACCACAGCGCTCGGACAATAGACGATCTTGTACCCGGCCAGCAGCGCTCTTAAACCGTGCTCGGCGTCTTCATAGCCAGTAGTAAAGTACTCATCGAACATGCCGATGTCTTTGAGCATGGATGTGCGATACAAAGCAGCACCAGCACAAGCGCCTACAATATTAGCCGCCTCTTGATTGTAATCCTTGGTAGATTGCCAGGTCCCTATGGGCAAGATTTCGCCGGTATTGAGCCAAAGATGTCCCGCGTTATCCATAACGTCTCGGTCATAGAAATTAACCATCTTGGACGAGACCATATCTGCGTTATTTTTTTCTGCGCAGCGGACAAGTTGATCAAGCCAATCCGGATCAACGACTGTGTCATTATTCAACAATACGATGAATTCATACTGATCCAGGTCAGGCAGATAGGCGTTTACACCACGGGTAAAACCCAGGTTGGTTTCGCTGCCCAAGACTTCGACATTGCCAAGGCTCGAGTAGTTGCTCAGCGCATCCAGGTCTGCGTCTTTGGAACCATTATCCAGGACAGTCAGGTCAAACTCTTGGCGATTTGTCTTCAGCAGCGAATCGACACAAGCCTTGGTGTCTTCAAGCCCATTCCAGTTGAGCACCAGGACTGCAAGTTTATAAGGCGCGCCAGTCAACGCACCTTCACCAACTTCGGATATTCTTTATCAAACTTTCTAAGCAGCGCCCAACCAATGGCAAGCGAAGTCACCGCAAGTATCGCGGCAGGGAGAAGTCTGTCGAACTCCGGCCATCTAGCGTATAACAACACTTCGCGAAAAGCTTCAAGCAAATAAGCCAGCGGATTAAGATAGAACAATTCCTGTTGCGCCGGACCCAAGTCTTTACCTGAGTAAAATGTGCCGGACATAAACAGCAGAAATGTTGTGCAATGGCCTATTACAATTCGAAGGTCTGGCATGATAGGAACAATCGCCGCCACAACTAACGACACCCCAAGGCACATTAGGAACTCCAAAAATAGCAGCGGAATCAGCGCGATGTATGCAAGATTCACCGCGTAGCCAGAAAAATTGAGATAGGCAACGAGGATTCCGAATGCAATCACGAACTTGAATGTATTCTTTGCCAGGTTCACGACAGGAAAAACTGACTTCGGCAGATAAACCTGCTGCATCAGTCCCTTGCCCTGCATAATTGCGTTGCATGCATTATTCATGCTGGAGGCAAACCAACGGAATACAGTCAGCCCCACGAGCAAAAACGCCACTATATCTTCAGTTCTGCGCTCGAGCAGCACGACAAATACAAAATAGAAAACTGACATATATATGATGGGATCTAAAATCCACCATAACACCCCAATGTAGGTTTTTGCCGATTCTGATTTGAGTTCGATCCACGTTTTGAAAAATATCAATTCGGTGTAAGAACGAAAGGTCATGAATCTGCCTCGTAAGCTGTGAGCACGTCATCGACCGGACCAGACAATTTTAAAGAGCCTTTCTCAATCCAGACTGCCCGGTCACAAGTATCGGCAATTAAATCAAGGTTATGACTAACCATTACCACAGTTTGATCAGACTGAATGCGCTCCTTTAGGACAGCTCCAGACTTGATGCGGAAATTTCGATCACCCACGCCTAGCACTTCATCGATAAGTAGTAAATCGGCGCGGGCATTGATTGCAGTAGCAAAACCTAGTCGCGCCCGCATCCCGCTAGAGTAGGTGGCAACGGGTTCGTCGAAAAACTCCCCAAGTTCTGAAAATTCTTGAATTGCAGGTAATAACGTCTCTGCTTCACGCCGGCTCATCCCCAACAACATGCCAGTCATGATTGCGTTAATGCGGCCGCTCAAGTTGGCCTGTAGTCCAGCATTAAGCGTGAGCAACGTCGCCGTCAGTCCTGGCCGTGTCTCAACAAACCCTTCGCTGGGTAGAACGATCCCGGCCATAACCCGCAGCAGCGTACTCTTGCCGGCGCCGTTTGGACCGATAATTGCCAGAGAATGCCCCGACTCAAGCTCAAACGAAAGATTCCTTATTGCCCAAAACTGCTCCTTGCTAAACAAACCAGAACGGCGTTCATAGGCTAGACCAATCTGATTCGCGCTGAGCAAACAGTTTTTGTTCACAGTTTGACCTTAGCCCTTCTCATTCAACTGCACAGACCTGGGGGACCCAGACAAATAATCACCGGAAGAAAGTTCGCGCGCCACGAGCTCAACAGTTCCCGAAAAATCAGATTTCAGCTCACTCAGGGCTATTTGAAAGCCATAGCACCCATCACCTATCCCCTTCTCTGCAAGATCGGGTCTGTGCATATCCGCCTTTATCGTTTTCCAATGCTTGTCGTCCACCAGAATCTCGACATCAACTTTGTCTTTACGATCAACCAGCTTGGCCCAACCTCTGATGAAGCGAGGGCCTGGCATACCCATACCGCCAAGGACCTGCTTTTTTCTCGCATTGGCCAAATACTCCGGCCTATTCGGCTCAATGGCTGCCAGAGCTTTGTTGCGCCGCGCATCATTCAGTTTGATACTCAAAAAGTCTGCAACAGCCTCAACGGTCGCTTCTCGATGCATTACCGACTTTTCGTAAGAAAGCAGCAAAGCCGGGCACTGAAGTCGCTCAACAAATTGAGAAAGCAAAACATAGTCGTTCGCAGTCTTACGAAACGTATTGGCAAATTCACTTTCCGCCGAAATAACATTGCGCAAAGAGATTGCCAATGTATCCCTGAATGGAATAATGAACCGAGGGTTTCTAAATTCATGCAATGCCGATTCGATATATCGAAAAGCGTCAGGACGTTTCCATGCCCAGCGCGAATGACTAGCATTTCGCATATCGACCAGCTGCGATAATTTGCGATTATCAGGCCGATCTTGCTCTAACAGTTTGGCAAGCTCAACATCTTCGTGAACGATATTATCCACGCGCTCGCCCAAAGATACCCCCATAGCCCGCAGCATGGACGCGATCATGGAGGTGCCGCTGCGCGCAACGCCAACCACGATTGTGGTCCACTCGGCTTGCGCTGGCTGGTCGTTCACGACCCAAAAACCCAAATTCTTGTAACGTTCAGCAGACATTAATTGAAGAAATCCTTGCGCGGTAATAGGCTATCCGTAGCAGGCGAGCGCGCGATAGTGGCGTCACCGATTAACAGTACAACAGGGGAAGCTAATTATGTCACGGACGAACCGCCACATTATACTAATGATTTGTGTATTTCTGTCGAGCAGCAGTGTTCTTGCGCAGTCACTAACCGTTACGCAACCTGATGGAACGAATGATCGCGTTGCGGAAGGGCGTGACTATGCACTGCACGAGTTGGGTAATCGATGGGACATGGAAGATGCGGCGGATTTTGTGCTCACCGAAAGCAGAAATGTATCCAATGAAGTGTTGCCCACAGGCTCAGGGACTTATTCTGCGACCAGTTTGGGTGACCCACAGCTCTGGCTAACATTCCCCGGGGTAATTAGTTCGATATCACTGCAACCTGGCGCGCGGTACCCAATCGATACCTCCTTGTATCGCAAAGTCGCGGTGAAAATTCAACATGACTCCGCCACCAACGAACGCCTGCAGATGCTGTTCGTCAACGAACCAATTTTTAATGCACCAGGGCGTACCAATCTCATTCGCATTGACCAAGGCGGCTGGCGCATTTTGATTTTTGACATGATTGACGACATTAACGTCAATTCACCAAAACAATGGACTGAGTTTGCGGAGATCAGTGGGTTCAGACTTGACCCTGTTGCGTCGGTGCAAAGCGGCATCGACGTTGAAATCGATTGGGTGCGTCTAGTGGCTCCGAGCAGTCCAGATGACCCGTCCGCTTACAACGTGACCTGGAATTCTAGTGGCTTGGGATCAGAGACACTGGAGATCATAGCTGTAGACAGCGATGGTGTTGAAGCATCGCTCGCCGAGGGAGTCGCCGCATCATCTGGTTCAAACCTGACCGACGTAAGCGCGCTCCCACCAGGCGATTACACCATTCGCCTGCGTTCATCGGGCGGCACTGAAGCAGATAGCCCTGGGCCGCTTACGATCAACGAAGCGGCAACATTTAACTTCACTCAACCTGATCGTCGTGGCGATGTAGCCAATGACTATGCAACTGTGGTAGCAGGCAATCCTTGGGGACCCTTTGATGCGGGTGATATTGCACCACAAACCATGAATGTCACCAATGTATCGTTTGCCGGAGGCAATTATTCGGCAACTGCCACTAACAATGACCCCAATGTCGTGTTTACTACGCCAGTCAACGTTGATGTAGACGAATACCGTATGCTCTCGTTCGATTACGAACTTGAGGGACCGCGCGACCTTCGAACACCCGAGGGAGGTAGTGTCATTCGTATTGTATGGCGGCTACTAAATAACGACTTTGTCACTACTGATGACATCGTTGTTCAAGAAGGGCGAAATGAGTACGTCATTGGCGACTTAAAACAAGCGCAGCTTGAACCCGCGCCGCCAAACTTTGGCTGGGACGATCCAATTAAACAGTTCCGATTTGACCCACATGAATTTTCTCCCAAGTTTAATAACTTGGATGATCGTGACTTTACCATTTATTCAATGGTACTGGCGCCTTTGGACAATGCGGACCCAGATTTCACATTCGAATGGGTTGCGACGGATGGAGATGACGATGCCACCATCAGTATTTTCCTCGACCCCGACACCAATCCAGACAATGGCAACGAAATTCTGGTGGTGGAGAATCTAGCTGAAAACAGCACCAGCGACTTCGACTGGACGTCCACAGCGCCTATTGGTGAGTACAACGTGTTTGCCCGCATAGACGATGGTTTGAATGAAGTGGTGCGATACGCTGACGGACCGCTGGATGTAAGGCAGCAGACCGTTATTATCGAGGGTTTGATATTTCGCGACGGATTTGAATAATCTGGTTGACTTTATTTAAGCCAGTTGCGCTTCCAGCGGGCGACCTCATCGGGAAAGCGCTCTGACAGTTTATCTGCCATCGATGTATAACGATCTATCAACATGTGCCGAATGGACTCGGGCATGTCGGAGCGTTTACTGGGGTTAATACGAGCTTTGAGCTGGGCGGGCCTCATGTCAGACTTCGCAACCCCGAGAAAATCGCACACTGAGTCGATCAGTGCCTGGGGCGCATCCGCAATATCTTCATAGAACCCCAGGAAGACTCTTTCTTGCCCAGCGGCAGACTCCCATCGCGCCAACATGTCGGTGTAGGCACTGCGTTTTTGTACCTCGTCACGATTAAGAAATCGCTCCAATTCTCGGTCTGAATACTGCGATACATCTTTGCCATAGGTTTGCATATGGAACCGGCACTGAGACCAATCTCGCTCTACTGGGTCGCGCAACAGCAATATGAACTTGCTCGTAGGGAAACGCTGACAGATATCATTGACTGCAGACTCATTAAGCATGCTGTAGGCTGGCGTCACCTCGCCACATACTTTTCCGTTTGCGCCCCAGAATAACTTGCGATACCAGTCATCGTCGGTTTTGCGCAGTAGAAAGTGACCACCCCAACGCAATTGACCGAGGCTCATCCAGTTTCTTGGATTGGTAAAAAACTTGAGCGATTCTTTGCGCCAGTGACGATCTCCAGGCGTTTTCCCTAGAATTCTTCGAACCAGTGAATCTGATTGAAACAAACTGGGAGATGGATACTCCGATCCTCGCGTGAAATAATGCAGCTCTTTACGCGGCGGCAGATATACGTCCGGATGAGTACGTAACTGGGCGGCCAGCCAGCTCGTTCCCGATTTCATTGCACCAATGCCGATAAAATGTGGAATCGACAAATACTCTAATTCGCTATTTGAACTCATCCCTAAATTCGCAGGCTCAATCCATTGTTGGGAAATATACTTAAAACCAGGGCGCAACGCAGCAGCAATGAACCACCAGAGCGCACGCTGGCTCGGACGCTCAAACCTTTAATCTCGCGGGAGCAAAAGCTTGCGGTTTTCATCTCCGCGAAGAGTGGGTGTACTTTTGCAGTAAAGTGGTTCTTGTTTCACTGCAATCGCCTCGCGGAAGCACAGCAGCATAGCAAATGGATTCACAACTTCCGACAAGAAGTGTTGTATCAAGAACCAGACTACGATCCAGCGCTCGTGCTGGATTCAACTGTGCGAACCGTAAAGTTTGTTCGAAACCCCTTCGCAAGGGCGGTCTCATCTTATGTTCACGCGGTTCGCTATCCACACGAGGACGACAAACTTAGCGTTTATCTAAAGCGCGACCTAAACTCTGGGAATCGTTTTAGTTTTCGAGAATTCATTGGATTTTTGGAATCTATCGACTTGAATCGATGCAATCCGCACCACCGCCTGCAGATGCACCCGGCGGAAGTGGCGAATATCTTTACCCCACAGTTTGTGATCAAACTTGAGCACGGTGAGCAAGCATTAACTGAGGTAGAGTCGAAATTAAAGTTGGACCATGCGCCCTATGCAGAGCTTCGAGGGTCATCTCATCACACCAGTCGCGATGATGCCGACAAGAATGTCTCTGATCATGTATTCGCTTTGCCCAAGGGCAATGCGCAAGTACCCAGGGACCAATGGTTTTATGACGATGAACTAATCAATCGTGTGGTCGCCTTGTATCAACGTGATTTTGATGCCTACGAATACAACACCATGCCGACATGGGCTTAACAGCGACTCCTATCTGATGCCAGCGCCACCAGACAGAAACACTGACCTCGAGCGTTATAAGAACGAATGCATGCGATTAAGCGCAGAGTTAGGGCGTGTTCGTCGAAAGAACGCTTCACTGGAGAAGTTTCTAGGCTCCGTCATGCGCTCGCTTACCTGGCGGGCAGCGTCGCTGGCCAATGCACTTGTAGCACGTTTTACTTCGCTGTCTGGAAGGCCACCGATCTGGACTGGCCAACTGGAGATCATCGAAAAGGAAAGCGAGGAGAGCCAGTATCCATCCCACGCCGAGCTTGTCGCTAAGTACGCTTCGTCAAAGCATGCGGAAGCGGCCACATCTTCGCTGGGTTTGACGCGTGTTGATTCGGGTTCGCTCCTGGACTTTTCCGAAAAAGCTGTAGAACCCAGCAGCGTAGCGCTTATCCTAGCCAGCTCAGAGCAGGCGGCAGAGTACCGAGGCATTACGGATGAGCTTCCGCTGATCTTTGAGCATGACCTGGCCAGCGTTGATCAATCTGAGGTGGCTGGTGTATTTATAGCTGCTGGCGGTCCAGAGTCACCGTCTGAGGCGCCCAGCTTTGTCCTGACTCGGGAAGAATTACCCGAACCGAATTTTCGGTCTCTACTTACTTTCGTCCGGCTGGCACACAGGCGAATTGCGAATCACCAACAAACAGTTTTGGATATTCCCTTTAATTCCCGTGCCTATTTGAGCGCCAACCCCGATGTCGCCAGAGCGATACATGATGGGCACTATCGAGACGCAAGAGATCACTGGGAATTCTTGGGGCGTGAGGAGTTTCTGCAGGGTTACAGGCCATACAATCTGCGCTCTGACGTCGTAGATATGGGTATTCGAAACGCGACAGTTGAGCTGCAGCAAGAGTCTGCAGCCGAGATCGAGGAATGGGCCGCAGCACCAAAAATTTCAGTACTCGTGCCCGTATACAAGGTTGAATTGCATTGGCTAAAAGCAGCAGTATCATCTGTAGAAAACCAACTGTATTCAAATTGGGAATTGTGTCTGGTAGATGATGCCTCTGGTTCAGACGAAATCAGTAGCTATCTCAACAGCCTTAATGATGCACGCATCAAGGTGCGGAAGTTAGATCAGAATGTCGGCATTTCACGGGCGTCGAACGCCGCCTTGGAGATAGCTACGGGTGAATACATTGCCCTGTTGGATCATGATGATGAGTTGACAGTCGATGCCCTTTGGCTCATGGCACGCGGCATCGTGGAACACAATCCGGACATTTTGTATTCGGACGAAGCCAAGTTAGATGTCACTGACCAGATCTGCGATCCCCATTTCAAGCCGGATTACTCTCGGGAGATGATCCTGTCACAGAACTATATTTCCCACTTGGGCGTATATAGACGATCCTTGGTGAATGCCGTCGACGGATTTCGGGCAGGCTATGAGGGCTCTCAAGACCACGACCTGTTGCTACGCTGCCTCAAAAAGGCAACGTCCATTCTGCATATTCCACGCATTCTTTATTATTGGCGCAAGGTACCCGGCTCAACAGCCAGCCGCTTCGGCGAAAAGGACTACGCCTGGGATCGTGGCGTCAATGCCATAAAGGATGTGCTTTCGGACGGCATACGCGTCAACACTGTTGTCAAAGGCACTTATCCTGGAACGTACCGCGTAAGCCGCGAAATCGACCATGAACCTTTGGTCAGCATTATCATTCCGTTTCGCGATGAGCCCGAACTGCTAGACCAATGTCTAGGCTCAATAATTGCCAAAACTGGCTATCAGAATTTCGAGATCATTGGGATAGATAACCAGAGTTCTAATAGTCGTATTCCCACTCTCAAAGCCCATTGGGCGGAGCAGGATCAACGCATTCGCTTTATCGATTTCGACGATGAGTTTAACTATTCGGCCATTAATAACTTTGCAGCCCAACAGGCCAATGGCGAGTATCTACTGCTACTCAATAACGATACCGAGGTAATCAACGATGAGTGGCTAAGCTCGATGCTGGAATACGCACAATTCAGCGATGTGGGCGCAGTCGGCGCACTCCTGCTTTATCCGGACGATACAATTCAACACGCAGGAGTAATACTCGGGATCGGCGGCGTCGCAGGCCATTCACATAAATACCTGCCCGTCTCCAGCAACGGTTATTTCTCCAGGCCTCACATCATTCAAAACATGAGCGCGGTAACGGGTGCATGTTTACTGGTAAGCAAGACCGATTATTTTGCTGTGGGCGGCCTAGACGAAGAAGATCTGGCCATCGCATTCAACGACGTCGATTTTTGCCTGCGCCTGTTAGAAAGGGGGCGTCGGAATGTGTATAGCCCTTATGCGCGACTTTACCACTACGAGTCAAAGAGTCGGGGAGCTGAAGATTCATTCGCCAAGATTCAAAGATTTAATAAAGAGGCAGCAACTGTGTTTGGCTGTCACATTTTTTCGCTGGCTGCCGGAGACCGCTATTTCAATCCCAATTTGTCCCCACTTTCAGAGCAGTTCCAAGCGTCTCATTCAATCTAGGATATCTTGTACGCTCTATGTTTAGCATTCATGATCCCAGCCAGTCTCCGTTAGTAGTAATCGGCCGGCAAAGAACCGGAACCAACTTGCTACGCTCCATTTTGTATTCAAATCTTGAGCTTTATGACTTTGATGAAATTTTTCACCATGTCGACTGGGAAAATCGGCCTGGGAATTTTTTCAGATTTAGATCACGAGAAGTTGGCAGGGATTCTAATTTGCACTGTCCGCGCAAAGATCGACTGCTAGCTTTTTTTAGAAAATATTTGGCCCATTTGGCTAAAACAGCTGAGAAAAAGCGACCTCTCGTTGATGTGAAGTACAATTCTCTTCACCACTTCAACCATGTTTGGCAAGAAATTGATTCCGCGCCTTTTCTTCTGCACCTCATCGCTCAGCACTCGATAAATGTGATTCACGTACGGCGACAGAACACACTTGCCTCGTTACTTTCATACGACGTTGCCGTTAAAAACAAGACCTGGTACGTATCGAAAAGAGAACGTTACGTGCCTGATCCAATTGAAGTGAATTGCGAACGAATAATCGACAGAATCAAAAATACAAGAGCGCAAGAATGCCAGATTGATTCGTGGCTTTGCGCATTGAATATTACACACGCCAATCAAGATTATGAGGATATTTGTCAGGGCAGACTTAACTCTGACCTTATTAAACTGGCAACTGGCGGTATTGAGCAAAATCAGGGTGTATCAGCTGACTTAGCCACTGACACACCCTGGCGCAAAGCCATCTCAAACTATTCAGAAGTAGTCACGAATTTCGAGGAATTAAGGCAGACCATTCTGGCTTCCGATTACAGCTTAATGTTAGACGGATTAAACTAGCGCGACAGTCCAATCCGCCTCCGACAACGGGCCGTAGCGCTTACCTATAGCCCAGCAGCAATCTAAATACAGCCTGCTCTGCGACCGACTCTTTTTATCGAGGCAAGTGCCCTGACCAACATTTATCGATTGAATTTGAGCAAACGCGTCAGCATCCTGATTTTGGCGCAATTGCATGCTGAGCTCGATTCGCTTTGGAAACTCCTGTTCCTGGTAAGAATCAGCTTTCCGTAGCCAGGACCGCTTCCGATTGCTCAACGAATCTTTTGTCGCGCATACCCTCATAGGAGGACCCGGGAATTTCTTCGGCATTGCCTTTTAAGGCCAGAAAACAGACCCTTGAACCGTCTTTGCGTTGATGAACTGGGACGTACGCCTCCAGCACGCTGGTGAAGCCGACGTCTTGCAAGAGGTTCAACAGGCTTGCCTTGGTCATAATGAAAGCCCGTTCGTTGTCAATGGACAGCCAAGTCTTCGATTTTTTTTCGTCATCGGATGTCCCAGGTGCGTGTTCTTGAGCATAGCGACCGCTGTAAGTTTTACCGGCAAATTCCTCTTCAAACTTAGCATCGAGCGAAATACGCGTGTCTATTATTGCCAAACGCGTGGTCAGGGAATACAGATTCTGAACAAGCTTGAAACAGTCAGGTGAGTCCAGGTGATATAAAATTCCTGAACAAACTACCACATTGAACTCACCATACTTTTCTCGCGTCGCTTCTCGGACGTCATCCACTTCAAACTGTGTATTTGAGAGCCCAATTGCGTTTGCAGCGAAACGAGCTTTTGCGATATTTTGTTCGCGAATGTCGATCCCAAGAGATTCCGCTCCGAGACGCCCAAATTCAATGGCTGACATGCCTTCCAGGCATGCCAAGTCCAATACGCGCCATGACGACGGAGGTTCTGTTAGCACATCCCTGGCGACCTGCAAGATTCTACGGTGCCGCCCGGCGCCTTGATTGCCGGCTCGTCCAAACGTGAACTCGTCTCCAATACGAATATTATGCGCAGTCCAGTCACCGTATTCTTCTCTAATTTCTTCAATTGTTGCCTGATCTGAAGCTAACAGGGTTGAATCCATTTTATTTTTTACCTTGCTGTTTTTCTGGAAATTAGAACCTGAACACGGACGAGATCGTCCAAATATCAGCGCGATCGGAAAAATCTGCTGCGAAATCGAGTTGGAAATTATTAAACACCATCCCGGCTCCTGCTGTTATGTGGGTTTCGTCATCCCCTTCTAAAAATAATGCAGCCCGCGCATTGGCGGAATTATCACCGGGAACAATTGGGTCGGTGAATCTAATTTGATGCTCAGACTCTTGCCAAGCACCGAACCGGATGGCAATCGGATTTTCGGTTGCAAAGACGTATTCACCCCCGAATCGAACTTCCGTCGCATCATCGGATTCAAGAAAACTCACAGGGACTCCTGTGGCGTTCAAAAACACTTCGTCCGTCATGTCCGAGTATTCTAAACGGCTAATGTCTAACGCAAAGCGCCAAGCGCTGCTGGGAAAGTATGCAAACCCAACTCCATAAGCGTCAGGAGTGTCAAAGTCTGTCTGGCCGGAAAACCTTTCTGCATTGTCGCGAAAATCAAACTGGCGCCATGTCATATCAAAACTTGGCCCACTACGATAGAAGCCGCCCATCGCGAACTTTTCACTGATGTTCCAAAGGAAGCCGGCGGAGAACCCGAACTCCTCATCATCGACATCCTGCGAAATCTCTGCAATTCGTAATGACTGGTCAAAAGAGACTACGCTGATTCTCTCCTGAGCGTCGACTCGCCCATCGCCATTGATGTCTTGCCCAAACCGTTCAGTATTTGATTCCAGGTCCCCGTCAAAATAGCTTAATGTAAAACCGAGACTAAAATCGTCACTGACACGATAACCAATAGATGCGCCATAGTTTGCTATATCCACGTCTGTTCGATTTCGCGTCGCCTGCAGCCTGGATAAAAGCGGCGTTCCATCTGGTGCAAACCTGGGGGCACCATTCTCATCAAGCAGCGGCTCAACAAAAGGTCCCGCAGACTGGAACTCTGCCTCGAAATCAGACATTTGATGGCGGAAAAATGCAATTGCAGCTTTATCACTGATTGGTCGCGCATATGAGATGAAACCAAGACTGGTCACTGAACTTTCCGAACTCCCCGTAACTATTCCAGTCTGAGTGTCTAACCCAATCCCAGAGGCTTCCCCTATTAAACGACCAGAATCGGAATAAATCGTCTGATAATCAGAACCGCGAACCTCAAACGAGAACTCCGGTTGAGAAAGAATCGTCAGCCCAGCCGGGTTTGCAAATGCGGCAGTAGCGTCATCTGCCAGAGCACTGAAAGCGCCGCCCATTCCCATCGAGCGGGCACCCGGATTATTGTACGAGAATTGCAATCCAGCGTTAGATTCTACCGTCGTAATTGCATGAGCAGAGAACGACCCCAACAAGCCAAGCACAAAGACAACCCGCATCACCAATCTCCTCCTCTGGATTGTGGCCAGAATACGATGTTTGCAACAAAAAGTCGAAACCGCAGTGGCCGATTACGCCTGTTAAGCTTCCTTTAAACTATCGAGCTCCATCGCATACCCGAAAACTCGGAAATCCGCCTCGTATATCTCCCTGACCTTATTTTCTGCAGCTAAATCATAATATTCATCAAGTAGATGATCGGAATCAGTCCGATTGAAAATTTTAGGCAGAGCAACCTTTGTATCGCCAAAGAGCCGAGATTCTAATATTCGAATGTCAGATTGAAGCGTTTCAAGCCGACCGATAAAGTCGTAAGGAATGACATCCGTTAGTAGCTGACTATTTAAGGGGCGCCAGTGAGGGTCCATTTCCCTTAACGTTTGACCCGAAACAACTTCTAAGAACTCGTGAAAACTCACTTCCTGAGTGAGATCTTTAACGTCGTCTACACTCGTTCCGTTGATTATTGCGAGAATTTTTCGTTTCGGCTCAATGTTGCGTTCGATTTTTGACCGAAAGCAAGACAACACTCGACCGAATGGGTTTCGCACAAATGCAAAGCTAAATCGTTCATTGTCGTTTACCAGCAGTTCGAATAGTTCTTCTTCGTTTCGCTTGGCACGCGGCAGAGGGGACAAACCAGGCTTATGCACCGTGGGCGGATCAAATTCACGAGGTTCTTCACCCATTAAAATATATTCATGACTCTGTAGCCAGAATTTAAGCGTACTACAGGCCACCTTGGGGCTTTCCATATAAAGGTAACCTGCTCGGTCCGAAGGATGGCAAGAATAGTTAAATCCTGCCCACGGCATATTGGCATTTATGGTCGGCAAAACCTTCCCTGGCTCAACCTTTTCTGTGGGTTTTGGGATTGCATGCTGATGCCTAAAACTATTCCTGCCTGCATCGCCTGTCCCAGGCATCTGGAATTGATACTCCTCCATCATCGGTCCACAGAGCTCAACAAACTTGGCCTTTTGCTCAGTATTAAACTGGTTCCACTTCTGGTCCAAGCTCGTGGTATCTGCGTCCGAATACGATGAATTCACTCGGTTTCCAAGCAAGAATTCTGCGGGTCGATCGCAACCCTCCATTCCCAGCTTCTTATATGCTTTTTTTAGAACTGCTGCCGGATCCGCAGTTAGCTCTTCGTGCCGTATAACTACAGCGCTTTCATCTCTTTCGAAATGCTCAAACTCTGCAAAACTTCGGCTCCAACGAGAACAAAGCCGTTCAAATGAGAGATGTTGAAACCCCTTGTATCGCATTGCGGATGCGACGACTTCCACACCATTTCTAATGATATAAAAAAAGCGAGCATCGGGATAAAGCTTCAGCAGGCGCTCTTTCGCATTTGCTCTTGGAAAGCACTTTGCACTCCAAAACTTGATTGAATCGGACGCTTTAGCATCGAAGTCAGAGCCTATGTGCAAGCGTGCGAGCATCTGTCGAAACAGCCGCTCACGAGCGTTTTCTGCAAGTTTATAGCTTGCCATATGATAGCCATTTTCCTGATTCTCGCCTTCGAATTGAACCAGAAAATCCGCAAAATGATTAATAAAAGGAGCCTCACCTAGCGCCATGTTCGGAACTACATTTTTATGTGTCGCCAGCGCTCGTAACAGCGCGCTAGTGCCCGACCTTCCAATACCGCAAACGAAAAGGGGATCTAACTTATGAAATTCAATCATTTTTGCACTCTATTTTTGTAGCACCCTCACCTGACTTCAACTTCGTTAACAGCGGAGCTAGTCTTGGAATGCAAGGGTTTTTGTTGGTCTGTTCCAGTAAAGAATTAGAGCGTTTTCGTCTAATATACGCTGCAGTGTTTGGAGCAATCACATGGTGTATTCCTGCCGCCAGTGTTTCTGCGATCCAACTCCAATCCTCGTACGCATATCCCCCATTTGCATTATTCCTAAAGAACGGGAATTTCGCATGCATCTCTTTCGAAGCGACTGTAACTGCGGTCCAATAGTTCTCGACAAAAAGAAAATATGGATCAAACTCCGGTGCGATCGTGCTGATGTGACGATGAACGAATGTCTCACCTGAGTTAAATACGACTGAACATTCCGGACGACAGACAACTTCTGAGTTCTCTTTTAGCATGGCCATCGCTTCAGTTAGCCAGTTCGAACTAATCAAGTCATCTCCGTCTAAAAAAGCCAAAAATTCACCACGCGCGTGCTCAAGTGCTGCATTTCGGGCACGACCTAAGTCACCTTCATCGATTTGCACCAAGTTAAATGCATCAGCATCTAATACTGCGTCTATGACATCTAGTGTCAATTCATCGACACGATCCGCTATAATCAGTAGCTCGGTGGAAAGACCGTTATCTTCAACCCCGGACAGGGCAGCTGTTGCACTCCGCAAGGTTGGGGCGAGTAGTACGCCCTCACGATGCACGTTGATCACCAAGGTCAAGTCCATTTTCTAGTTCCCAACGATTCTTTGTTCGATTAATGAGTTCAAGTAGGACTCCTCAGAATGCTGTCTGCCGACCTTTTGCAGCGCCAGGTCTCGCTTCTCAATAGCAACGTCTGGATTGTTTATGGCGTCTTCGATAGCGCGAACAAACGCTTCGGCTTCGTCTATAGCCTCAACCAACCAGCTCGACTCTGGAGTGAGAAGTTCGCTAATGCCTCCGACGGAACCGACAACAGCAGGGATGCCCGACGAAGCGACGTCAATTATGACATTTGGCAATCCTTCCCATAAAGCCGTGTGCAAGTACAATCCGAATGTTTCTAACGGCAAGTCAAAAAACTCATCGTATGAACCATGGAATTTTATGTTTTTGGAAATCTCGTAATCCCGCGCAGCCGCTTTCTTGCCTGCGCCTGCCACAACGAATTCAACTTCCGGCAGCAGTCTCGCAATCTCAAAGAGCAATTCAGGGTTTTTCTGGCGTGCAAACCGGCCTGCCCAAAGGACCCTGGGCTTGCGATGCTTTCCTTCTAAATTCTGTCGTATCAAGCGCTCAGGAACGCAACGGGCATGCGACTTAGAAGGCTGATAGATCAACTTAAGTTTGTCTGATAATCGTACCGGAACACCAAAGTCCTCGATTAGCGTGTCAATAAATCTGCGATTATCAACGTGGACGGACTTTAAATAAGCAATCGTGTCCTGAAAATAGTCCACGGCGTAGCCTACCGGTCGTTGTGAAACGTCATAGTCATAGCAAAAAAGAAATGCCGACAAGTCGATCGAATTGGAGAGGCTGGCTCCATACGAGCTATAGAATTCCCAACCCACCCAGGAATTGCAGTTCCAAATTTCCTCCGGTGAAAATGCTGATACCAAACGTGAAAGCGCCTCCAACCGGGACTTCCTGCAGTATCTAGGATCTTCGGACAGACTCACGTATTCGACGCTAGTTAACTCTGGCCACCAATGCTTCGCATGCGCTGGCACGGCATCTGTTGTGAGCACGACGATCTTCTTGTTCGTATTATGCGCAAGCGCACTTATAAAATGCAGCGCTTCTAGTTCTGCGCCGCCCATTCTGTAACCAGACAGCAATAGCAACACGTCGCATTCGCCGGACGCTTCCGACAAAGCAGACTTGACCAATTTGTACACATGGGTATCTGGGTTGGGAACGGGAACACTTCGAAATGAATAACTACCAGGCTTGGGAAGCCTGAGACTGGGTTCGAATCGACTTGCCTCGTCAAACATTTTTATCTGCGTTGCAGACATATTATGTTTCACCTGTCTGCCCTCTTTTCTCCCCCATCTAAGATAGTGAAGCAGCGGATTCACTGGCGCTACTTCGGGATAGTCTTTCAGGTAGTCAGAAGCACTAAAATATGGATGCGGATCTTGTATGGTCTTTGCATCCACTGGCTGCGAAAGATAATGCAGCAAAGGATTATCTGTTTCGGACAGTTCCATTTTGTCTATGTAGTACGAAGAATCAAAGTATTGATTAGGATTTAGTTGGTGCCCCCCAATCAAGAACTGCAAAACCACATCAGTACCAGACTCGACTCCTTGCGCACGCAGCATCTGAAAATTCAATAGCGGCGTAGGGCTTGGCCGATCATCAACCCCAAGCCGGAAATAATGTTCCAATGGATTCACCAATTCTGCCCCACCTTCAACTGCATCCCTGAAGTAACTGGTGTCAAACAATTCGGAGGGATTTCTTTGTTCTTTCGCCCCATGAAGGCAGTAGTGCTCAAAGGCAATCTGTCCAGCTTTTGCGACATCTGGGTATCGGCTCAAGTACCAATTTGAGTCAAATAGAAAATTTGGATCTCTGCCTTCTCGCATCCCGAATCGGATAAAGTGCGCTAACGGATTAATCTTCCGGCTTGCCACATCCGGGTTTAGAGTCTCGTAGTACTCGACACTAAACATTGGGTGGGGATCCGCGCCAAGCGAATGCCATTGCTCGAAGAAAGCAATTACTGGAGGGTTTCCGCGAAGATTCTGACCAGAAATTTGGTCAAGAAAGTAGTCTTCGTCGAACAGCCAATGGGGCTCTACAAGACTCGCTTCACCTCGTAAGTATTTTTTTACTTCATTAGCATGCGAGTGCGTCGCTAAATTTATTGCATCAACATCACTTCGAAATTGGAACAGTGCGTCGAGGTAGCTCGAAGGCCTCGCCAAGGCCCCCATAAATTGCCGCTTGATCTTACTCATCGGCAATACATTTCGAATAGATTTCATTGTTTAACCATGGAGTTCGTTAGTGTTTGCTCCCACGCAATAGCCGAATGCACTATTTCGTCAATGTCCTGATAATTGGGAGACCAGCCCATCACGCGCTTAAGTTTTTCGCAGTTTGCTAGACTTACCACAGAGTCGCCTGCTCTTCTGTCTGAATGGACTACTTTAAATGGTTTCGGACCCAAGCGCTGCGCGGCTTCAACCACTTCCTTTACAGAATAGCCTTTGCCATAGCCGCAGTTAAATACTTCAGTTGCTCCGAGGGCGGGGGGCAGGCTGAGCATTTTGAGGTGAATTTCTGCCAGGTCCCAGACATGAATAAAATCCCGGATCGCTGTTCCATCTGGAGTATCATAATCTGTACCAAAAATTTCCACCTGTTCGCGCGTTCCAACTGCTGCCTCTGAAAGCACTTTGATCAGGTGTGTTGCTGCCTTTGTGCTTTGGCCGCATCTTAGCTTTGGATCAGCGCCAGCTACATTGAAGTACCGCAAAATCACGGCCTGAGTTTTAGTACCCTTGCAAACATCCGCGATCATCTGCTCTGCAAACAGCTTTGACCATCCATACGGGCTAATCGCATTTGTTGGATCACTTTCTACAAATGCACGATGCGGAGCATTCCCATACACGGCCGCTGTAGATGAAAACAACAAATGTTTAACTCCCGAACTTACCGCGGCCTTCGCGACATTTAGCGACCCAACAGTATTTATGTCGTAGTAACTGGCTGGCAATAGCACGGACTCCGGAACCGACGTTTTTGCTGCCAAATGTACTACTGCATCTGCCCCGGCTCTTTGCATCAATGGGATGAGATCAGGGGAGCGAATGTCCATGCTCACAAAATTGATATCGTGCTGATTGAGGCATCTCTCAAAACCCGTTGAGAAATCGTCCACAACAGTAACATCGATACCATTATCCTTCGCCATGAGCGCGATGTGAGTACCGATATAGCCCGCACCTCCTGTGATCAGTAGCTTCATGAACTTCGCCCGGCTATTCTTCTATTGCGTAGCACGCGTGCCCCCTTACTCATTATCCCCCCTTCCAGGCAGGGGGTTCACCCTACCTTAGCGACTTTCTATTCGGTCGTGTCTGCGTTACCCAATTGAATGATACTGCAGGCCCATCTCTTTTAACTCTTCCCCATTTAGGAGGTTGCGACCGTCGAAAACGAAGGCAGGTTTGTTCATGGACTCCCGCAGTGCCAGGAAATCCTGGTCCTTAAATTCATCCCATTCAGTAATTACGGCAATAGCATGAGCCAAATCAGCCGATTCTCTGCAAGAGCCCACGAATTCTACTCGAGACTCATCAACACCATTTTCGAATGCACCAACTGCCCTCAAATCCTTCATCGCCTGGTCCGGCGAAACCTGCGGGTCGTAGATTCTTAACAACGCACGTTCCTGGAGCAAATCTCGACAGACATATATTGCGGCAGATTCACGGGTATCGTTAGTGTCCTTCTTGAATGCAAACCCCCAGATCGCGATAGATTTATCTGCAACTGAGTTAAACATTGCGCGAACCATATTCCGAACAAAACGTGACTTCTGATAATCGTTGATCTTAATAACCTGGTGCCAATATTCCGCAACCTCAGGCAATCCTTCCGACTGAGCGATATAGACCAAGTTAAGAATGTCTTTTTGAAAACAACTGCCACCAAACCCTACAGACGCCTTCAGGAACTTTGGACCAATTCGCGAATCAGCACCAATCGCCCGCGCAACTTCATCCACATCTGCTCCCGTTCTCTCACACAGCGCCGAAATAGAATTTATGGATGAAATCCGCTGAGCCAAAAAGGCGTTTGCAACCAGCTTGGAAAGCTCTGACGACCAAACATTGGTGGTAAGAATATTTTCCCTTGGAACCCAGGTGGCATAAATATCAACCAGGGCCTGGATCGCATTCTCACCTTCTTCAGAACGTTCTCCTCCAATCAGCACGCGATCTGGACAGTCCAAATCGTCCATGGCCGTACCTTCAGCCAGAAACTCGGGGTTAGAAAGAATCTGGAATTCTGTCTGAGTCGTTTCGCTGGCCAGAATGGCTTTAATGGTTTGTGCGGTCTTCACCGGTATCGTGGACTTCTCCACCACAATTTTCTTCGCACCCTTTGCACAGCGACCAATATCGCGGGCACATTTTTCGATCCATTGCAGATTTGCCGCGTACCCAGCACCTTCGCCAAAAGTTTTGGTAGGCGTATTCACCGAGACAAATATCATGTCCGCGTCGGCTAAATGGGTATCGACATCGGTAGAAAAATGTAGATTACGCCCGCGTGCCTCTTTTACGACTTCCAGCAACCCAGGCTCGTAAATGGGAAGGTCATCCGTTTGCCAGGCTGCAATTCGTACATCGTTGATATCTACAACCTGCACTTCAATATTGGGGCATTTCTGGGCAATCTTGGCCATGGTGGGCCCGCCCACATAGCCTGCGCCTATGCAGCAAATTTTCCTTACTTCCATGTGTGTCTCTTTGATTATCGGGGTATGCGCAAATGATCGCTAAAGTATTCTATCGTTCTATCCAGCCCTTCGGAAAGCTGAACCTTAGGCTCCCAATCCAGCAGGTCTTTGGCACGCGAGATGTTTGGCTGCCGTTGTGTTGGGTCATCTTCAGGTAATGGCTCGCGAATAATCTCAGATCCCGATGACACTTTCGCTAAAACCTGATCAGCTAGTTCCTGGATCGTAAATTCGTTAGGGTTGCCCAGGTTAACTGGCGCAGTTGCCTCCTCAGCCTGCATCAGCCGCACAAACCCATCGATCAAATCATCCACGTAACAGAATGAGCGTGACTGCGATCCATCACCGTAAACAGTGATTGGCTGCCTTTTCAGTGCTTGCACTATAAAATTGGATACGACACGCCCATCGTTAGGATGCATGCGCGGACCATATGTATTGAAGATGCGCGCCACGCGAACGTCCACCCCATGCTGTCGGAAATAGTCGTAACATAAGGTTTCCGAGCATCGTTTGCCCTCATCATAGCAAGCACGTGGACCTATTGTGTTGACGTTTCCGAGATAGGATTCTGTCTGCGGGTGCACCAATGGATCACCATAGATTTCCGAAGTCGAAGCTTGGAACATCTTGGAACCATTAGCCTTAGCCAACTCCAACGCATTGATGGTGCCCAGCACACATGTCTTGATAGTACTTACCGGATCAACCTGATAGTGAATTGGCGACGCCGGACACGCCAGGTTGTATATTTCTCGCACCTTGAAATTGTAGGGCTGGGTAACATCGTGCTCGATCAGCTCGAATCGACCGCTATCGAACAAATGCTTTACGTTAGCCGCACTGCCAGTGCGGAAATTATCCAGTGCAATTACGGAGTGCCCTTCGCTTACTAGCCTTTCGCACAAATGACTGCCCAAAAATCCTGCGCCGCCAGTTACCAGTATCGTGTTACGTCCAAACATGTCCTAAAAGGCTCCCCAACAGTTCCATCGCCAGAATCCAAAAACCAAAGATTGTCTCATCCTTTGCGTACTCACTCCAAATCGAACTGCGCCAGCGCGCCTTCAACATCAGTTCGAGACAGCAGGCAAAGATAGTGCAGCGCCGAGAGTCCATCAGTCTTCTGCAAGGCGGATTTTCTTGGAACCACGAACTTTAGGTTAACGCCAACCTGATTGAATTTTTCAGGATCATAAATTCCCTTTCCTCCAGGCAGGTTCACATATCGCGTGGCACTACGTGCCTTACATATAGCAAGAACTCGATCCACACCGGATTTGCCGTGCGACTCTTCTAGATCGCTAGCAAGACGAACCGGCATAGAGATTTCCAGATGATTAAACACAGCACCCAATGTCAACATCAACAGATCAATCAACCGGTTATTTGACCTGAGAATCTTCATAATAGGCAAAACAATTGATTCGTAGTTCTGCGCCTTGCCATACGCATGACGCAATCGCGCCATGTGCTTTGAGCACCACAAATCATGCGGCACCACTTCAATATCGCTGATCTTCTTGTTCTGACTGCTCTGTTGCACCGGAATTGTGAACCACTGGGCTCGTCCACCAATCTGAATTTTATTTCGGTGAACCCAACCTCGCGGTTTAAAGTAGTCGTCGTCAAGCACAATAAGCTCGTCGCAGACACTGGCAAGTTGAAAGTACCCTATATACGGCATGAAATAGGGCTGCATGACAGCTACGGTTTTCATTTGCGTGCCAGATAGTCAGACTCGAGCGACCTGATGGTATTAGTCAAATTAATTAATTGGCTTTTCTGATCTACACTAAGGTTATCGAATTCCGGTTTTGCCGCATGCTCTTGCCCAGCAACTCCCTCGTACTCTGCACCGCTTAGTGGCAGCAACTCCAGCGGCGCAAACTGATAACCAAAATCGCTTGCGACTGCATGTGCTTCGCAAGAAACGTATCTTATCTCCATCGGGTCCAATTGAGTCCGCCATGCGTCGATTCGCTCAGGCATTGGTGGCTTGCTAATATTGCCCCACGCCGGATTCCTGGCGTGATTTCGTTTCGCAAAGCCCGACGGCACATTGGCATATTGCTCGGACTCGTGCTCCAGCCCGAGCCATGCGTACATTCGCTTCATTGTCGCTTGCGGATCGGTCAGCAATTCTTCAAAAGTAACATCGTGGAACTGCGCCCCTGATCGAATTTTTTGCACGCCTTTTTGATCGTCGAGCCACACACTTGTTGGCCTTATCACTCGCCCTTTGAACACCGCAGAATGCTTCCATGAGGCCACCATCCCCCTGGGGTCTCTTACCAAGTGAATATATTTGGCATGCGGAAAGTCGCGCTGTAGAAGGTCAAAATAGAGATGTGCCTGGTGTAGTTTTACTACCAATCCTGCCTGGCCGTTTTGCTCAGACCAACCCTGATAAATTTTATGCAAGAATTGCCCGACACTTCGGCTTTCCGACGCCCCTGCCATCAAACAATCTTCCAGAGCGAAACCACTCCAGTCGCCCAGGCTGGCATTGATCAACATATTCGCATCAGCATATATTTGAGAACTGAACTCAGCACCCAGCGACTTGTATAGTGCGTTCCGCGCATACAGGGTGCGAAACAGGTGAGCTGTAGGTGTTGCTTTCAATTTTTCATGCCGGTCCAACCACGACATCAGAAAATTGCTTCCTGACCGCTCGGAGGAAACGAGAAAAATGGGCGAAAATTCTTCCATAGTCAAATCAAAGTATCCGAACTAGAACGCTAGCGATTGTGGTAAAGTCCAATTCACGGATCAACTCCTAGCCTGCCCTGAATGATAGATATTGCAAAGTTATCTGACTGCTTGCAGAAGCGTACGCCGGTCTCAATAGCGAGACTAGCCCATGGCTTTTGGGAAACCCTTGCTGCATTGCGCGACATGGATTATCGGCCAGGCGATTGGCGACATGCTGACTGGGACGCGCGAGTTAGAAAGCGTGGCCTGCTCAACGATGGCTTTCTTGACGAAATGTTGTCGAAATTTGACCAAGGGCTGCACAAAGCAGACGCACTCTATTTTTTCCCCTCAAGCCAAGCGTGGCCAAACTCTGACATTGTAGCCGGAATTCCACGAAAGGGTCGCCATTACATTGAAAAACTCATTTTAGAATATACAGCCCCGATCAACGACAAGGGTTCATGGCTATTCAAAGATGCCGTGATAAATGCAGAACTCGACATTTTTATGGGTGCCTTAAGACAACATGACCTCATTGCAGTGGGTCCTGAGCGAATTAAGCCCTTTGAGTCATTTTTAGGCTCCCAAAATAAGTACAAGCATTTAATTATTCATGACCGTGAAGCCCGCTATCATCGTACACAGCTCTTGGATCAAATCCATGCTGAAATTGAAGCATCCCGCCCAGGAACAGTCATTTTGTTTCAGTGTGGCAGCCTGGCCAGCTGGCTTATCTTCGAACTGCATCAGGTTGCTCAACGCAAGTCTGTTTCATTGCTAGATGTTGGAAACATGGCGAACATTTGCGTGCCGGAATTATTATTTTCCCAGCCTTGGGCCAAAGTCTATCAACCGCAAATATTTGCCTCACTGAAACAGTACTTAGAGACGAACCCTGACATCCAGCACGATCTCAGATCTCGTCCATCCTACAGTCTATGGGAAACCGGTCGTACGATGGAAGGTGAATCTCTCCCATGCCCCAAATCAAGAGACCCTAACGAATTTTTGATCGATAAATATTCTGATCAGGAAATGGTTCGTCATATTGAGAACAAACCGCTCGACATTGACCGAATTTCACAACTGCTGTTGGTAAGCAAAGCACAAAATCATTGGGCGAACTTTGGACCATTATCGCAGATACTTCAGAGCACGATAAAGACCATTAAAGACGTCGCGCAAGGAGATGGCGTCCTTGTAACCAGCAGTGGAACAGCAGCCACTCAAGCGCTTATTGGAGCGCATAATGCCCTTGCAAATCGAAACCTGAGGTGGGTTGTTTCAGCATATGGGTTTGTTTCTTCCAGCATTTCTGCTTTGTCGAACGCAATTGTTGTTGATTGCAATAATCAGGGAATGATCTCCCAAACTGAATTAGCCGCGCTAGACCAAACAAGCTACGACGGCGTACTTTTCACCAACCCATTTGGTTTGTTTGAAGCACCTCTAGAAATTATCGACTGGCTGAAATCAATCGGCAAACTAGTAATCTGCGACAACGCGCAAGGCATGTTCGACACGTCCACAAGCAACCTCAAACTTGACGGCGAAATTGTCTCTTTTCATCAAACCAAACCTTGGGGCTCTGGCGAGGGCGGGTGCTTGATCGCTCCGCAAAACGTTGTTGACGAGGCAAGAAAGATAATCAATTTCGCTGTCGGCAGCGATCGCGGGGCTGAGTGGGGTTTCAATGGAAAAATTTCCGAGCTTGCCTGCGCAGCTATCATAGATCGTCTCGAAAGGCGCGCTGAATGGCTTACGCTGTATAAGATGCAAGAGCGCAGAATAGGCGCGCTTCTTACAGACAACGGATTTACCTTGTTACGTCCAATTGACTCGAAAGTAAGAAATAGTGTGGCGGCACTTGCGGAGAAGCCCGTTTGGCTCCACCAAGGACAAACTTGGCTCCGAAAATACTACAAACCTATAGCTCCAACGCCGAACGCCGTAGAAATCTACAGCCGAATACTAAATGTACCCTGCCACCCGGGAATGTCCAGGCTGTCGGAAGATCAGATCCTAGACCACATCAATGAATCGGTTCTATTCAAAGACAATCAGACGACTTCAAGCATTAACTTTGGATAGAGCATTGGCAAGTAAACTTAAAATCACAGTTTTTTGGATCGTTTTATTAGTTTTTTGGCTAATAGCAATAGAGCTTCTGGCTGCGCAGTTGCTCGTCTTTTCGACAAGGAAAACCGAAAGCCACCTCGCACCCTATAGCGACAGCCAATTCAGCTCATTGTCCAGTATCTACCTTGTTCAACGCTGGCTGGCGCAGGGGGCTGACCAATCGGAATACGAATTTCGAAAACACTCAAAGCCTTCCCCTTTCTTAGTTGGCGACAAGAAATATGGATACGTAGCTAATCCGGGGACTTATATTCGAACATACTTTCGCAGGCCCTCCGGCACAGAAGAATGGGAGTCATTTCCCGTAAAAGTCACAGTCAATAAAGATGCATCTCGCTGGACCGGCCCCCCGCCTCAGGGCGGCGTGCCGAAGATTTACATTCTAGGAGATAGCTTCATTTTCGGTATTGGCGTAAACGACGAACATTCTCTTGGGTATCTGTTACAACAGCAGCTTCCCAACTTTGAGGTCAAAGTGTTTGCTCTGGGGGGCTATAGCCTGACTCAAAGCCTCTTACGATTCGAAGATATCAAGGATCAATTGGGTCCGGAGGACCGGTTAATCCTGGGCTACGCAGATTTTTACAAGCCAAGGGTTGTGCTGTCCCCTGGGTATTTAAAGAACGTCGATCGTTGGATCAGTAAGCACAATCCGAACGAGGCAGGAAGAAACTTCAGGTTGCCTAAGCTCTTACCAAGCGACCAGCAAGCGCCTTCGATATCTTATGTGTTCGAGAACTGTGAAATGAACGATGGTTACTGCGACTCAAAAGGTTTGGACGCAAGCCAGGTTGATTCCGTGATAGCCCAGACCATTAACTACATTGCAACGGAGAGCCCCGCCCCTACAACGGTCTGGCATTTTCAGGGATCTGGAGAAGACCAGGTATTTGATTTGCTGGATACAAGCATCAGTGTTGTTGATGCTACCCCAAAGGCTTTTAAGCATTTTGTCAGGGATGATATCGATGGATTCAATAATCACCCTGGCCCGATATGGCATCTCCACATGAGCCGAAGAATTGCCAACTATGTTTTGTCAAATTGAACTTTGGCGCTTAATTTACGACAAGATTTTGGTGGCAGTTTAAACTGAAATTAGGAAAGGGTCGCCCAGTCAAAATCAGACTGGGCGACTTGATGCCACTATACTATTGCATATCCCCTGCAATTTGCGCTTCTAAACGCTCTAGCCTGGAATGCAGCTGTTCAATATAGATGTGAGCCTTTTCAAGCTCATTCAGCATACGACCGGTTTTGTCGGTCAAGTTAATTGGGTCACCCTCAATAGTTGGCCCTACATTTGGAAGATAGCCAAGTGACCACATCTGAGACGCGTGCTCCTCAATTGAAGGCAATTGATAGCCGGACTCGAATACTGCATCACAACCAGAGCCACAATCGGTGCCGCCGGTAAACATAGCGCCTCGAATGGTCATATCAAAAGTGGTTGCATCGATCAAAAGCTCAACACCACCAGAACCAGCTTTGGTGACTTCAAAATCATTATTATTTGATCTTGAGCCAAATTGCCACTGAGTCCCTGTGGAACTGTCTTCAAATTGGATTTGCGCACCGCCGTTGTTTTTCACGTTGATCATTTGGCGCTCAGCCGATGTACCGCTGGTTTCCTCAATCAAGGCTTGAGTCTGTCCATCCGAGCCCTGTATGTGCAGAGGTGCAGTGGGGCTTTGCGTACCCATACCGATGTCGCCGGTCGAGCCTTCGATCGTCAGCGAGTTGGTTGGTGCGTTCGGGAATACTTTGAACGGCAGCTTTGAGCCGTTGGTTACGTCACGAACGAAGAAGTTTGTTTCGTTACCTGCCAAATCCCATGTCTGAGACGCGAATCCAGAAGAACCATCCTGTTCCAGACGCAGACCCGGCGTGTTGCCGTATTTGACGTGCAGATTCAGTACCGGTTGGTTGGTGCGGAAACCAACAAATCCATTAGCGTTGTCTACGTAAATCGAGTTGGTCGGTGAATTCGCTTCCAGGGTGAAGATATTCTTATTGTTTGAAGTATCTTCAATGGAAAACTTGTTGAGACCACCGTTTGCAGATTCGTTTGCGGTTAGCTGCCAGTCTACGTTCGGAAATGAACCACTGGAGCTGGTATCGTCAAACTTGATGCGCGTGTTGTTCTCTTTCAGGCGTAGCGTATCAAAACCGAAGTTTTCGCCGTTGGTGCAATCAGTACCAATACAAGCGCTTCCGTCGACAATTAAGTCATCCACAATCACCTGATCTTTGGCAACGGCTTCACCACCGTCACTGTCAATAATTTGTCCACCTTTAATGCCAAAGCTCCCTGCAACAGGTGAAAAGCTTTGTGGCAATTCCAGCAGTTCTAACATTGGCTCCGCGCTGGTCATTTCGCGTCCGATCTGCATGTCCACGCGCTGCTTTTGCGACACGTGCGGCGTCAGAACGACTTCATACGTATACGTGCCGTCGGCAACCTGACCGGCAAACTCTTTTAAGCTGACTTCCAGCTCGCCACCTTCACCGACCTGTTTGGTCAAAACAATCCCGTCCGGACCAGATACTACTATCGTCGCGCCTGCATATGCCGTTGGCACTTGCCAGGTAAGGCTCTGTTGATCGGCTAAGGTAATTACTTCGTTCGTATCGACCGCTTGTGCTGAAGCGGTAACAAATATTGCGCCTATGACAAGCGCTATAGGTTTTCTAGAAACTCGCATTTTGTACCCCCGTACATAACAAATGATGGGCAATGCCCTGGACTGTTTGGCTTCCGCCAAGTGCGCAAGTGTATTAAGACGCATCACATTTGACAAACTTTTCACAGGCTAATTTCGTAAACGAATGTCATATCTCCATTTTCTCAAGCACTTAACCTGGGTTAACCGATGACTGTTTGACAAGGCGTTGTTCCGCATTCACGATTCTCACACCTTTATTTACTGCATCTTAATCGTGATCCAAGCCAAAAATTCCGTACTTTTCTCGTTGTTGGTCTCTTGCTTCGATTGCTCTGCTGAGCCCTTACCAGAGTATGTCGACCAAGCCGAAGCTCTTGGCATAGTGTTCCAACATCAGTCTGGAGCGGATGGTGCATACAAATTTCCCGAAATCACGGGTGCCGGTGCTGCGCTGGCCGACTTCGATAACGACGGTGACCTGGACATTTATCTGGTTCAATCCGGCAGTTGGGATCAGAATACATCCAGCGACAAACTGTTCTTGAACCAGTTGGCCGATCAAGCTCAACTGAGATTCAAAGACGCCACGGCAGAATGGGGCGTGGATTCCATATCTCACTACGGCATGGGCACAGCTGTCGGAGACATCGACAACGATGGCTTTCTGGATATCTTGGTTACTGGGTACAAAAATACCGCCCTACTCCACAACCAAGCCGGCAAGCGGTTCAAAGCAAGCGCAGCATTTCCTGGTTTGCGTGATGACTGGAGCAGTTCGGCAGCTTTTGCTGACCTGGACAATGACGGCGATTTAGATTTGTTTGTCGCCAATTACGTAGATTTTTCGGTAGACAAAAATCCGCGCTGCTATGCAGCATCAGGCAAACAGGATTACTGCGGGCCATCCAGCTTTCCCCCACAGCGAGATCGCGTATTCCGCAACGATAACGGAACTCTTGTCGACATCACTTCGGCTGCTTTGGGAGAACACCAGTTTGGCGCTGGACTGGGCGTAATAGCCGAAGACTTTAATGGGGACGGCCTGACAGATATTTATGTGGCTAATGACGGCGCGTCAAACCACCTTTGGATCAACCAAGGTGACCTGGCATTTGAGGACGAAGCCTTGTTTGCGGGCGTCGCAGTCAATCACAGCGGCATCCCGGAGGCGAGCATGGGAATCGCTGTTGCCGACTTCGACGCGGACCAGCAGTGGGACCTGTTCCTTACACATTTGATGACCGAAACCAACACACTGTATCGCAATCTTGGCGATGCAGATTTCGCTGACGAGACGAATGAACGAGGGTTGGGAGCTGGAAGCCTGGCTTATACTGGCTGGGGCACCCACTTTATTGACTTTGATTTTGACGGAAACGAAGACATCGTTTCATTCAATGGCGCGGTGCGCACTATTCCGACACAGGCAGCCGCTGGCTCTGCTAATCCTTTTGAGCAAGGCAATCAGGCTTACCGGTTCGACGGCAGGCGCTTTCTGGAAGTATCTGGCCAGCTAGGGCCAGACTTCTCCCGCGCACTGTCCAGCCGTGGCGTGGCAAGAGGTGATATCGATAACGATGGCGATGTGGATCTTCTGGTCAATAACAACAGCGGGCCGGCACAACTCTTACTCAGCACGAAAGTCGCACCAATGCATTGGATCGGAATGTTTGCCAAACCAGAAGATCGTGACCAACTGGCCGCCATCTCCTTCTGGTCTGACGAAAAGTTTCTCGGCCTGCGTCGCGCAAGGACCGATGGCAGTTACGCTTCCAGCAACGACCCGCGGATATTATTCTATTGGAAACAAGAAGCCCCTAGTCATTATGTAGCACACTGGCAAGGTGGCAGGACCAGCCGTCATGCGTTTCCCGATACGCAAAATGGTTATCATCAGATTCACACAGCGACCAATCAATCACCATGACAACGCCCTTAGTAAAAACACTTACCACATTGACCCTGATCTGCTGGATGGGCAGCGTATTCGGCGACGCAGACAACGCGATTGCATGGCCGCAGATGGATTTCACTGCGATGGACCCGGTGGTAGCCACACACATGGAAGAGGCTGTCGATGAGCTTCGCAGTGAGCTCCAAACGGGCAGCATGACATTTGACCGGCGAGGTGACTTGTTTGGGCAATTAGGTCAGCTGCTACAGAGTCATGATCTATTTGAGGCCGCGGTGTGGTCGTACCGCCAAGCCAGCCTGGCCCAGTTGGGCGAGGCTAAATGGCATTATCTTGCAGCAGTTTCGCACCTGGAGACGGGGGCGGTAGATTCCGCAATGAATCAGCTGCTAGCAGTCCTCAATGCCAAGCCAGATTACCTGCCCGCGCGAGAACATCTAGCGCGTTTATTGCTTCAACAAGGGCAGGCAGATATAGCAGCACACGTCATTCGATCTGGCGGCTATCAAATGGGTTCATCACCAGGGATGGATGTTTTGGTGGCGGAAATTGTAGCTGCCAATGGGGATGTGGCTGCCGCAATTGAAATACTGAAACCCATTGTAGAGGCAAATCCCAAAGCGGATCGCCTGAATTACTTGTTGGGCACGTGGCACAAGCAAAATGGTGACAAAAAACTGGCCAAGGAACTGCTGCGTAAGGCAGGGTCAGTGGGCATCGCCGTGAATGACCCATGGCTGGATGAAACTCTGGCAATGCAGGCTGGTGAAGTGGCCATGTTGATCAAGGGTAAAAAGGCATTTGGAGCTGGCGATTTTGAAAGCGCCGTTAGCGCTTTCGAACAAGCGGTGGAGCGTGCTCCAGCAAGTGACCGAGCTCGCATCAATTTAGCCGCGGCATATGGCGAAGTTGGCCGACTGGAAGAGGCCCAGGGACATTTGGATGTGGTGATCTCCAGGTCCCCAGCCAACACCACTGCTTTATACAACAGCGCTGCGCTAGCGGCCTTCCTCCAAGATAGCAAGACCGCCATTAAGCGCTATGAGCAATTGCTAGCGCTTGACGAGACTGACAGCCAAGCGCATTTGCAGCTGGCACGACTGCTGCGCTCGGAGAACAAACTGGAACGAGCCAAACAGCACATAGCTTTAGCAGGCCGAAGACCGGAGTTCGCCGCGCCCGCAATAGCCGAAATGGCCAGCACGCTGGTGGATGAGGGCCAGTATGCCGCTGCCCGCGACCAACTGGAAACAGGACTGGCCATTGCCCCCAGAGATGTGCGACTCAATCTAATGCAAGCCAAGCTGCTGGCAGCTGCGCCCGACCCGTCTATTAGGGACGGTGAGCGCGCACTGGAACTGGCTCGAAATGTCTTTGATGCTCAACCCAGCGCCGAGGCAGCAGAAATGGTTGCCTATGCCCAAATGGAGTTGGGACAGTGCGGTGCGGCGTTGAACTGGTTGCAGGTTGCTGCGAATTCAGGCCATGAAGACAACCTGCCATACTTCCAGTCGCTGGCTGATAATTTTCAAACCCAGCCACCGTGTCAATAAGGGTTTACAATTCGTCATACTCTACAGCGTGACTTGAGTACACTTATGCTTTAGATTCAAGCGAATACTATTTATTGTTCCGCATCGGCGGATTCATTATTCTTGCGGGGGTACGCATGAAATCTGGCCTGTTCGTTTCCACAGCGATTCGAGGATTACTCCTCACCTTATTACTCTCGGCTGCCTCTACAGCCATTGCCCAACCAACTTTCACCAAATCATTCGAATTCCCGACCATCGGCCCCGGCAGCACAACCGGGCTGATTTTCACTATTTCCAACGCTAGTGGCAGCCCAGTCGAACAGTTGGCTTTTACTGACATCTTGCCAGCGGGCGTAACAATTGCAGACCCGGCCAACGTAACCAACGGCTGTGGTGGGTCACTGACCGCTCCAAACGGTGGCGGCACGATCACGCTATCAGGCGGTTCCGTGGCGGCCGGACAATCCTGTCAAATCATCGTAGATACCACTGCAAGCATGCCCGGGACGTTCATGAATGTGTCCGGTGACTTGACGTCTGATGCGGGCAATAGCGGTACAGCAACTGCTGACCTGACGGTTGCGACAGATAGACCGGGCTTTACCAAGTCCTTTGCACCTGACAGCATCCAAATCGGCGAGAGATCATCCCTGGTTTTCACAGTTGACAATAGCCTCAATGCCAACAGTCTTTTCAACATCACATTCAACGATAGCTTACAGGGACTGCAGGTCGCAGACCCAAGCAACGCATCGTCCACCTGTGGCGGGGGCGTGGTTAACGCAACACCCGGCGGAACTTCAATCAATTATGGCCCGGCATTTGGAGGAGATGCGACTTTGGCTGCGGGCGCGACTTGCACCGTAACCGTTGACGTAGTTGGAGATTCTGTAGGTGTCCAGGTCAACGAGACTTCAAATCTGAGCGCATTCTCAGGAGTCTCGAATTTAAGTTCGGGGAAAGCCACCGATACGATTACCGTGACCGCCAACGGTTTCCAAAAATCGTTCCTGGATGACCCTGTCGCACCAGGTGGAACCGTTACCCTTGAGTTTCAAATTAGCAATCTTTCTCGAAATGACGCCATAAGCGATTTGAGTTTCACAGACGATCTGAACGCAACGCTTGCAGGACTTGCAGCAACTGGACTTCCAGCAAACGATGTTTGCGGTACTGGCTCCCAACTCAGCGGCACCACCCTGTTAAGCCTGACCGGTGGAAACCTGGCTCCGGAAGAAGTCTGCACATTCCAGGTGACTCTGCAGGTTCCGGCTGGCGCTACGCCAGGCACCTATCCAAATACGACCTCAACTGCGACATTTAACCAAGGTGGTTCACCTGGCAGCTTTTCACCAGCTTCGGACTCACTATTCATTAATGAGGCACCCGTCCTCACCAAAACATTCCTGACCAATCCGATTTCCGGTGGCGATCCGGTCACCATGGAATTCACCATTACCAATAGCAGCACGACATCCACTGCAACTGACATCACATTCACTGACAATTTAACGCAGTTCGTTGGCTCTGCATCTGTTAGCAGCCTGCCTGCAGCCGGATTTTGCGGAGGCGGATCAAATGCGTTTGCTTTCACTGTTACCGGCGAATTGATTCTGAATGTAACCGGCGCCAATCTGGCAGCAGGTGCATCTTGCACATTCCAAGTAGGTCTCTCTATTCCACCAGGCTCGCCTAATGGAGACTTTGTAAACACCACCAGCGACATTTCCGCAACCGTTGACGGCACCACACAAACCGGCAACGCGGCCAGTGACACGCTGAGCATTCTAGGTCTTCCTGAGTTGAATCAATCTGCAGTACCAAACACTGTGCAGCCCGGCGATACTTTTGATATCGAAATCACCCTTTCGCTTGCTGGTGAGAATGCGCTGGGTGCCACTGACCTAACATTTACCGAAAACTTGGACGGCGTATTGACTGGCCTAACCGCGGTCAATACACCGCTCACTGATATCTGCGGTGTTGGCTCACAAATTAGCGGGACAACGGCCCTCACATTTACCGGGGGGTCTTTGGAACCAGGCGATAGCTGCAGCTTTAATGTGACCGTGCAAGTACCGGCAGCGGCCTCGATTGGGACCTATAACCTGAACAAAACCGGCTATCAAGGCACTGTTGACGGTCAGACCGTTCTCGGCCCGAATGTCTCCACGCCATTCACCGTATCTGAGCTTATCTTTACCAAAGAGTTTGTCGACGACCCGGCATTTAAAGGCGACAACGTCACCCTCCAATTCACCATCGACAATCAAAGCGCCGCTGACGCTACCGGAATTTCCTTTACCGACAGGTTGAGTGATGCGCTTACAGGCCTGACCGTTGACGCCGGATCGGTGCCGGCAAATCCATGCGGCGCCGGTTCATCAATCACCCTACTCTCCGGCAATACACTAGTCTCGTTCAATGGAGGCAATTTGTTGGCTGGAACATTTTGTACCTTTGACCTAACGGTTGTTGTTCCAGCCGGTGCCATCGCTGGTACTTACACTAATGTGACGTCCAATATCACCGCTACCGTCGGTGGAAATCCTGTAGTTGACGAGCCTGCCATCGATGATCTGATCGTGCAGGATTCGTTGTTATTCAGCAAGACATTTACTGATGACCCGGTCGCCCCCGGAGATTCGGTAACTCTGGAATTCACCATCACCAATCAGAACACCGCCGATACGGCAACCAATCTGGCTTTCACTGATGACCTGGACGCCGCATTGTCTGGACTCGTTGCAACGGGGCTACCCGTAAGCGATGTGTGCGGCGCCGGATCACAAATCAGTGGCAATTCTACCATTACGCTCACAGGCGGGAACCTTGCTGCCAATGCCAGCTGTACGTTTGCAGTTACCTTGCAAGTGCCTGCCGCGACACCCTTGGGCACTGACGCCATCAACACCACCAGCAGCCTGACAGGCACGGTAGGTGGGATTGCAGAAACGGCACCGCCAGCATCCGATACGCTTGAGCTTAACCGGGTGTCTCTGAGCAAGACCTTGTCGGATCCGGTTCAGGCTGGGGATCAGGTGACGCTAATGTTTTTGTTGACCAATGAAGATTCAACCAGCCCCATATCCAACGTGCAGTTTACGGATGATTTGGACGCCATGCTTGCTGGTGCGACTGCTTTGGGGCTTCCGATTAACGATGTTTGCGGTACTGGCTCCCAACTCAGCGGCACATCAGTTGTTCAACTTACCGGCGGAAGCCTGGACGCCAGTGGCACATGCAGCTTCTCGATTCAGGTTCAAACTCCTGCAGCCGCACTATCTGGGGACTATATAAACACGACCTCAGATATTACGGTTGATGGCCTAATTACTGGCGACCCAGCAACCGACACGCTGACAGTGCTGCGGGCACCTGGATTTAGCAAGGTGTTTGCACCTGACACCCTGACGGAAAACTCTATCACTACGTTGACTTTTACCATTGACAACACTGGCGGCAACGAAGACGCAACGAATTTGGACCTTAGGGATGTACTGCCACTCGGTAATCAGGTCGCTAATCCGTCCAATGCCAGCACCACTTGCACAGGCGGCACAATCACCGCCACGCCAGGAAGTGACGTAATTGAATATAACGGTGGCACAGTTGTCGCTGGTACAACGTGCACATTGACGGTGGATGTTCTGGCGCGCGTAACAGGAAGCTATACCAATATCACTGATGCGCTGACTTCAAGCCAGGGCAATAGCGGCATGGCGACAGCACCTCTGACGGTCGCGCTAAACTTGCCGGGCTTTACTAAAGCGTTTTCGCCGACTACGGTGGAGCCCGGTGAACCCACAAACGTCACGCTAACCATTGACAACACGGTCAATAACTCCACTGTGACTGGCCTGGACGTCACCGACAATCTGCCAGCCGGCCTGGAGATTGCGCCGAGCCCCAATGCTTCCACTAATTGCACTGGGGGCACTGTGACAGCAGTGGCGGGTACCACATCAGCCAATTACACCGGAGGCAGTGTCCCCGGCGGCATCACCTGTCTGGTGCAGTTTGATGTAATCGCCACTTCCGTGGGCATGTTTACCAATACCACCGGATCGCTCACCAGCAGCGCCGGCGACAGTGGCACAGCTAGCGATATGGTAACTGCCAGTTTTGCGCTACCTACCGTCGCCAAGTCATTCAACCCAACGACGGTAGAACCGGGGCAGCCCAGTACGGTCACACTGACCTTTGACAATACTGCCAATGACTTCCCAGTAGACAATGTGGACATCACAGATAATTTACCAGCCGGCATGATCGTTGATGACGCCGGCGGCGCCTTCAATAACTGTCAGGGCGGCACCCTTACTGCTACACCGAGTAGCGGCAGTTTCTCTTATACCGGAGGCACACTACCTGGCGGCAGCACATGCACCATCGAGGTGACAGTCGAAACAACGATGACCGGTAGTTTCATCAATACTACAGGTGATCTTACAAGTGCAGCAGGTAACAGCGGCTCTGCTTCGGCCACGCTAACGGCAGGATTTGGCCTCCCCGGCATTACCAAGAGTTTTGCACCGGCCGTAATTCTACCCGGCGAAGTCTCCGCGGTTACCTTGACGATCGACAATACGGTAAACAACTTCGCTGTCGGCAGTTTGGCGATCTCTGACAACCTTCCGGCAGGAATGACTGTGGCGGCCACGCCCAATGCGATGACAAGCTGCCTGGGAGGCACCCTCACCGCATCTGCCGGAAGTGGCAGCGTCACTTATACTGGCGGTTCAGTGCCCGGCGCTTCAATGTGCACTATCAGCTTCGACGTTACGGTTGGCTCCGCAGGCAGTTTCACGAACACCACATCTGATTTGATTAGTGACGCTGGAAATAGTGGAGGCGCTAGCGCTGTACTCAACGCATCCGGTGGCGCAGATTTCAGCAAGACCTTCACTCCCAATGTGGTGGCACCAGGTGAGACGATGCAGTTGGATTTCGTGATTTCTAACCCGTCGGGCAGCACGATGATTAGCCAAGCGGCATTTACCGACGATTTGGCCAGTGTTTTGGATGGCCTCACCGTAACTACTTCGCTGCCCGTGAACGACGTATGCGGTAGCGGGTCAGTATTGAGTAATATTGGCACCGCGCAAGATCCAATCCTGTCTCTAACAGATGGCAACGTGGGCGCGAGTGGTAGCTGTCAGTTTGGCGTAACGGTAAGTGTACCCGCAGGTGCACCGACAGGAACTTACACCAACACTTCATCTGAACTGACGTATCAAATTGACGATGTCGTTGTGCAGAAGGCAGGTAGCAATTTGATTTCACCCGCTGGTGTCGCCAACGCGACTACCGCCCCAGCCACAGCACAGTTTGACGTGGTTGGCGTAACTTTAGTCAAGTCGTTTAGTCCCTCTGTGGCACAGCCGGGCGGTATTATCACGCTGGACTTCCAAATCACCAACCCCAGCAACGTAGACGCAACTAACGTTAGTTTTACTGACGATCTGGATGCCATGCTTGCCGGAGCCACAGCAACTAATTTGCCGCTTTCAGACATCTGCGGTCTTGGCTCGACTCTCTCTGGCACCAGCTTAGTGACTCTAACCGGTGGCAATTTAACCGCTGGCACGAGCTGCTCATTTAGCGTGCAAGTAGCCATTCCATTTGACGCATTGCCTGGTACCGTGACCAACATTACTAGTCCAGTTAGCGGAGACTTCGGTGGTCAGGCCATCGCCGGGACCGCAGGCGCAGCAGCTTCGGCTCCTCTGGGTATCGCAATAACACTTGAGCGTGTACCGACTCTTTCATCAGTGGGATTGCTCGCATTGGCGATTCTGTTCGGAATGTTCGGATGGGTTGCGATACGACGGAAAACCGCCTAGATTTATCACATCTATTAGTGTGAGAATTGGCAAAGGGCCGCGGACGCGGCCCTTTCTATTACGGATAAAGCCTAGTGTCACAAACTATACTCGTCACCGGCGGTGCCGGATATATCGGCAGTCATGCCTGCAAAGCACTGGCTGCTGCTGGATATGAGCCGGTGGTGTATGACAATTTAGTCTATGGCCACGAGTGGGCCGTAAAATGGGGGGCCTTGGAGAGAGGAGAATTGTCCGACCGCGTTAGATTAGATGCAGCCTTTAAGAAATATCAGCCTGCTGCGGTCATGCATTTTGCCGCGTACGCCTATGTGGGTGAGTCTGTTGGTAATCCTGGCAAGTATTATCAAAACAATGTCGCAGCCACGGTAGATCTACTGGAAACCATGATCTCCAACGATGTACGGAAGCTCGTGTTTTCCAGTACCTGTGCCACCTACGGTGAGCCGCAAGCCATCCCTATGCGAGAGTCTCATCCCCAACATCCCATCAATCCCTACGGTCGCACCAAACTCATAATGGAGCAGATTTTTTCCGACTATGCTACTGCGCACCAGTTGGATTCCATCAGCCTTCGATACTTTAATGCTGCTGGTGCCGACCCAGACTGCGAAATCGGTGAAGCACACGAACCAGAAACCCATCTCATTCCGCTTATTTTGCAAACAGCCTTAGGCCAACGAGATGCGATTACCGTATTTGGCCGCGATTACGACACGCCCGATGGCACCTGTATCCGCGACTATATTCACGTATCCGATCTGGCGGACGCCCATATTCTAGCCCTGCGGGCGCTAGATTCCGGCAGCTACCGCCGAGCCTACAATCTGGGCAATGGGCAAGGGTTTTCCGTACAAGAAGTAATTGACTGTTGCCGGGCCATAACGGGAAGAGCTATAGAAGTAGTTGATGGGCCAAGGCGGGCCGGCGATCCACCTCGTTTGGTGGGAGATGCAACCTTGGCAAGGCGGGAATTGGGATGGGAGCCTCAGCTAGATTCTATTGAATCGATTATCGAAACGGCGTGGAAATGGCATCAGAAATCAGCAGAAGATGATTAGCATCGATCACACCTCGTCGCGAACGGGGTAAAACACAAGAAAAACAACTGCGACAAACCCAATACAAATAGCGATAAGCGCAGTCATAGGCGACTCCTGAAATTTGGCCGCTGCCTGCTCTAGATTTAATGCTCCCAACAGCACAAGCCCTGGAACCCAGGCTATTCGATACCGGGTGCGGAAATGCACCAGGCACATACCAACAATGGTCGCCATAAGAATTGGCCACCATGCGGGCATCACCTGGCCTGCAAAGAGCAAAATAGCAACCGTCATAGCCACTAGTGGCATACCCACCCGGAGCGCTATCAGCAGCCATTTTGGCACTCTGCCAATAGCAGGATAAGCCTTGCCAGATGGAGGCAATAATCGCCGCCGTACAAAAGTGTCCGTCCCTAAACTGGCAATTAGCCGACGAGCAACATCAAACACAAACCGAGCAGGCTTTATTGCTCTTAGCGATGAAGCCAATCCATGCTCCCTCATAACTTCAGTGACCATAAGATCAACCGGCCCCCGGCGAGTGCTCTCCTTTGCAGCGACCGCAATATTGAATCGCCACGTATTGTCTGGCATCCATATCCCATAGCGCAGTCCATACGCAAAAGTTACTGACAGCAAGGCGAGAATAGTTGGGGTGATCAAGAACATCATGTCAAACACATCTGTTTGGCCCCGATCAACAAATACTGCGATGGCACCTACTAGAATCACTAAGAGGTCTAGACGCAGCAAAAACCCAATGGCCACCACCAAACCAAGAATTCCAGCGTGGAGGCCATAATGGATGCATAGAATAGCTAACAAGACTATGGACGCAGCTAAAGTATCCTGCCAGATATGGTTGGCCAACCAAGCGCGCTCGATCAAGAACAATTGCAATGACGCGGCAAGAATCATCCCGCCCACGCCGCTAATTTGCATCGCAAACCAACAAACAGCCAAGACATTGGCAATAGAAATGGAAGCGATGACTAATCGAAGTCTCATTTCGAAGGATTCACGCGCGCCGGCCAGATACACCGACTTTGCCAGCATCGGCATTAGTGGGACGCGCAAAAATGGTTTAGGTGCGAATGGATCGCGAGCCGCACCACGCCGCAAATATTCTTTTTCGTCACCAACAGGGAGACGCGGGTGAAAGCGCCTCAACAAATACAGTTGGATTCCGACCGCGCAAAGCGCAGTCAGAAAAAATACGAGCATCACGGATTAGCAAGATACTTGGGTTTTGAAGGAAATACCGGGGTAAACTTCTCTCTCTCGCCATCCATTGAAATGGACTCAACGTAGTAGTAGTAAACAGTACCTGGCTCAATTTCGTAATCAAGAAACTCATAGCTTTGTTGCAAGTCCGTTGTGCCAGCACCAGCCAACGGTTTTTCGGTTAGTTTCTCAAAGGGACCATCTTCTGTCGATCCGCGAAATATATCGTAGCCAAAATTGTTAACTTCACTGGAGGTTTTCCAACGGATCGCGTTGTGGATCGCCTGTTCGGACGACGCCCCAGTGGCTTCTTTGGTTTCTGTTTTTCCACTCTGATGAGCGCAACCGGTAAGCACAGCGTAAAGCACAGCAACCCAAAATAACCTAATCAAGATAGTACCCCTTTTCAAAATTGAATCTTTGTAGAGCATTGCGCTTTGGAGCTAGTTCTGCGCAACGGCATTGGAGACCGGCGTAACCCAGGATCCAATGGCATCTAAAGCGCGCTCTTCACTCCAATAATAAACCTGTACTTTAGCTGCCTCGCTTTGCAGCGCATAGTTGGAAATGTCTTCGAGGCTCAACTGACCACTTTTGAGCAATGTGCCATCCACATCAAATTGATCAACTAACAGCTTTCCGTCACTAGCCTCGAGCTCCTTTGGAATAGAGGCTAGTAAGTGACCATCACGGACTTGCAGTTCAACTTCACCGGAAGGTAGCGCCAGCCTGGTGGCCGGGTCCCCAAGCAAATTATAAGTTTCAACCATGATCCGATTTCGCGAATCTTGCTTGGCTTGCATAATGGCCTGTCCGATGGTCTGCCCCGGCTGTGTTAGTGCATTGGTAAGTTTCTGGCTGAAATGATAGGTGGGACTGTTGCGCCAAGAGGCGGCAAAAACTGCGATTGCTCCCTTGTCTCCGAGTCGTAGAAACTTCTCCCCGATGGAGTCTGCGGTTGGATGATCAAACGGTGCCGAGTAACAGGTCATACTCAGAACCATTGGCAGCTTATTTGTTGCTGGCAATTGGTCTAAGTGATCGAGTGTAAACAGATCGTGGTTCTTCTTAATATCTGGCGGCCCAGTGCGCCAGATATAGCGACCACCATGGCCCAGGAAATGTACCAAAAGCTGCCCTTCCGCAAACGCCTCAAGTAACTTTTGCTGATGAGTAGCGTTGTCTTTCTCTTCTTTAGAAGGATAAATGCGCGTAGCTGCAAACTCTCCGTGCTCCTCTGCGAGACGATCACTAACCTGCTGGAAGCGCCGTTCTTCGTTGGTGATCCACAAGTGATTGCGCCGCCATGGCCCGACTTCATTCACGCTATGGTAGGCAATTATCTTTTCTACTATGGCCTCCACTTCTTCAGGCTGCGTAACTGGCAAGCGACCAATAGCCATGTGCGGATTAAAACTGCCTTCTTCGAAAGTAACAAATCCATTGTCACTAGCCGCATAGCCTTCGTACGTTAACGCGCTCCAAGCGGGGATTAAGTTTCTGTCTGCGCTAAGTCGCTCCGCATCATATTTAGTGCTTCCGTTCTTGATAAAGTTTTTGCGCTTGGCTTCCCAGCTCTTAAACGTCCAGTCGGCGTAATTCTTGTCGTTGGCTCTCTCGTTATAGATCTCCCAACTGGCATCACCCACTAGTAAAACGTGGGTGGGCGCGGGCTTCTGCCAGTTTTCGTAGGCGTATTTCAAGAAGTCCCGAATTGCCTCTGGGGACTGAATACCGTAGTTGAACTCATCATAGATGTCCTGAACATCAGTCTCTATCACCTGCATGCCATTGCTGCGATGGAAGTCGGCTAATCTGTTAGCACTTTGCGACAATGACGCGTGGGATATCATCAAATAGTCCGCTTGCAGGTCTGTTTGCCTTAGGCCGGATGGTTT
>CAZVYE010000009.1:0-27604 GCA_964630895.1 uncultured Gammaproteobacteria bacterium
ATGCCGCTGGCAGCCAGCTCGGCCTGACCCAAAAATTCATTGAGTGCATTAACCAGGTCCGTTACCGCTTGCGCATGCTCATCACTAGGTACCGTCCCGGCTTCCATAAAACCGGCAAGATACACTTCCAGGGCAAACAAGCGATCGCTAACTTCCACCTGGCCGTAGCTACCTGCAGACCCGGCCAACTGCTGTATTTCCCTGAAGATCAGGTGCAGTGTGTTGATATCCCAACCAGCGTCCAGCATAGCGCGCAGTCTGCGCTGTACCCCTCCGATACGCTTTGGCAGATGCTTAAGGAACGCCTGTTTGTGATGTGCGTCGCGACTAAGCTGCGCGTCACTGCTCATTGCCATCAGTCAATCACCGTTTCCCACTGGTGCAAAACTATACCACTGATCGCGAATCACGCACCGTTGGCCTTGTCAAAAGATGTCAATAATCAATGCTTTCTAAAAAGGTCTTACTACGACCAAAATCACGATTGCGACCAGTGCGAGGGCTGGCACTTCGTTAAACAAGCGAAACCAGCGCTCACTGTGTTTGTTGTTGCCGTCGCGAAATCCACGATACAAAAACCAGCACCAAACGTGGAAACCGATTAGCAGTAAGACGCACGTAAGCTTGGCGTGCCACCAACCCTGACTGGCAAAATAAGCATCCATCCAGCCGTGCCAGTGCAAAAGCGCCAGGCCGAAAACAGCGGTGAGGAGTGCACCAATTGTCATGATGATGAAGAGTTTGCGCTCCATGACTAAGAAGCGCTCATGCCCTGCGGTGTCTGTTGTACCAACGTGATAAACGAATAATCGGGGGAGATAAAACAACCCGGCAAACCAGGTGACCATGGAAATAATGTGAAACGCCTTGAACCAGAGCATAGGGTGTCCCGCTGACAAATCGCCATTTTGGCGCAAATGTTGGCAAGAGTTCTAGTCGCCCATTGCTGTCTGCGTGCCTTCCTCGCGCTCACAATCATCAGCGGTACTGTGCAAACGCGTGGGCTTGTAGCATCATATTGCGCCCCAACTCTGGTGCTCATATGGCCAAAACACCTTCCAATCCGCTCCGCCGCCCACGCATCGTGATGGATGAGCAGCACGTGCGGGCAGGTCGCAAGCGTTATTTTTGGCTAGGACTATTTTTGGGTCTGGCGTTGGGCGTGGGCGCGGCTTTAGTCTGGGAACAGCAGACAGTAACTCCAAATCGTTCGGGTGATGCCGCTTTAGATGATGCGTATGCAGATGCCAAGGATGAACTGGCAAAAGTGCGGCAAGAACTCGCGGTTGCCCAGCGCAGCGAACAGGTTACTCAGGCAGCAAACGGCGTGTTGCGCCAGGATCTGGACAGCCTGGAGCTACGAATTGCGGAACTCACAGAGGATTTGGAGTTTTATCAGCAGCTATTGGACCAGGGCGGGCGCGCGCGCGGCCTACTGGTGCACGCAGTGGATATTTTCCCTACAGAATCTTCGCGCGTTTACCGGTACCGACTGACGTTGAGTCAAAACCTGCGTCGTGCAGAAACCATCGAAGGGACGTACACCATCGGGCTGCAGGGAGTGCAGGGGAATACCGGGCAGCTACTAAGGGCCAGCGCGCTGCAAATGACGCCTTCCGCGGACGAGCCAGAGTTTTCGTTCAAGTATTTTGAGCAAGTTTCCGGACTGGTAACCTTGCCGGAAGGCTTCACGCCAGAAGAGATTGTGGTCTCGTTAGATCCCAGTACTCGTAACAGGAAGTCGGTCGAACATCGGTTGGCATGGGGAGAAGCGCTGCGATCGCGCTAAGAGCGTGATTTAGCGCAAATACGCACCTACGCATAATTCGGTAAACTAAGTGAAAATCTATCGGATCAGGATTAAGTATGTTTAGTAACGAAAAGAAGAAAACACTGGAAACCAGCTCAGGCAGCTTGGAAATCGATACTGTTATTGGTGAACAGACCAGTCTACAGGGAGATATTCGCTTTCGTGGTGGACTACATATCGATGGAGCCGTGGAAGGCAGTGTGGTTGCTGTAGACAAGGATCGCGGATTTCTCGTTATTAGTGAACAAGGCTCGGTAAATGGAGAAGTCAACGCGCCTGAGGCAATCATCGACGGTCGTGTTGATGGTGACCTGGTAGTTTCGCAGCGTTTGGAACTGCGCTCGAACGCGCGCATCACCGGCAACGTGCGCTACCAGTCTATAGAAATGAGCCTGGGCGCCAGGGTGGACGGACAATTGTTGTTCAGCGGCGACGACAGTAAGACCGGCGTCGTAAAAGAATTGAACAAAGACGTTGCCAAGAAGGATGATGGCAAGAAGGCGGATAAACAAGACGGTGATGAGAAAGCCAAGTCTGCTGCCAGCGCTTGATTACTGGCCTGGTGAACGCCACATTAGCAGTAGGTACACGGAGATTCTGAATGACTGAGGTAACGCCAATCGAGTTTTCTGACGCAGCGGCGCGCAAGGTCCGAGAATTGATCCTGGCAGAAGAAAATCCTGCGCTAAAACTCAGGGTCTATATCTCAGGCGGTGGCTGCTCTGGTTTTCAATACGGATTTACCTTCGATGAGCAAACCGAAGAAGGCGACATCACGGTAGAAAACGAAGGTGTTGAGTTGGTAGTTGACCCCTTGAGTATTCAGTATCTCACCGGGGCGGAAGTAGACTACTCAGAAACACTGCAGGGTGCGCAATTTGTTATCCGTAACCCAAACGCCACAACCACCTGTGGCTGTGGCTCGTCATTCTCCATATAAGTTGACTTCTGGTCAGGCCATCAGCCGATGGTCTGGCCGCGTCTGTACGTCTCATGCGATTTGATGAGTTATCCGCCCCGTTGAACCGCGTTGCCCATCGCCGCAACGACCCTGACTATCTTGCCCAGCAAACCAGATCTAACCAGGTCGACGTGTTGTTGGTCCGAGAAGGCAAGGTATTGGTGGACTCAGATAGCAATCTGCAACTGTTGAGCGTAGAAGAGGTGCGCGAAGATTGGGAGCTTACGCTGATCGGCGAGCTGGCTTCCCGCACTATTATCTCTGCGCGTCCGCGCAAACAGGATGCTCGAGATCTGGTTGCAAATTCGAGCTACAACTGGTCTGGCTTAAGATCGCTTTTTGGCCAAATGGATGCTGGTCTGTTGGAGCTGGCAGCCTTTGCATCGGCCATGAACTTGTGGAGTGAACGACATCAGTTTTGCGGGCACTGCGGCTCGCCTGCAGCCTTGGCAGAAAGCGGCTTTCGGCGCGATTGCAGCAATGCAGATTGTGCCAAGCAACATTTTCCACGAATTGATCCCGCGGTCATTATGCTGGTGGAGTCTGAAGGGGAGGTTCTGCTCGGCAGGCAGGCTTCCTGGCCAAAACACAGATATTCTGCTTTGGCAGGTTTTGTAGAGCCAGGCGAGTCCTTGGAGCAGGCAGTTTCTCGCGAGGTTGCTGAAGAGTCGGGGATTGCGTTAGAAAATGTTCAATACATTCGATCGCAGCCTTGGCCGTTTCCTTCATCATTGATGATTGGCTTTATCGCCCAGGCGGCGACTCGAGAAATACGTTTGGATGATGAACTGGAGGACGCGCGCTGGTTCGGAGTGCCCGCAATGCGCGCGGCAATTGATGCAGGAACATTGGTCCTGCCTACCAAGCAATCCGTGGCGTATAGTTTACTTCGCCATTGGCTGCTTGAGCGTCATTCGGAGAATCTCGATAATTGGGAAGTCAAACATGATTGGCGCTAGTCGCTGTTACAGTAGGAGCGCACAATGAGTATGCTGGTTATCGCCATAGCGCTGCTGTTTATGCACTTTTTTTCCAGTGCATTAGGGCGCGGTCGGCGCCGCACGGTGCACAGCTACTACGAGCGAATTGTGCCCCGCCTCCGCGCCGTCAATGGTTTGGATTCTGCATTTGGTAGCCTGCTTCTGGTGCTGATTCCCACGCTTCTGTTTGCGGTAATTCAGTGGATAATCTGGCGTTATGGTCAGATTTGGATGTGGTTTGTGTTTTCTTTGGTCACCCTAATCCTGACCTGGGGTTCGCGTGATTTGGATGCGGACGTAGAAGCATATCTAAATGCCAGCGAAGTAGATAAAGAGCGTGCCAGGTTTGCCCTCACCGACACCTACCGCGGTAGTCAGCAAGACGACCATACTGGCTTAATCAAGGGAATTTTTTACCAGTCCCTGGTGCGGTGGTTTGGCGTTATTTTCTGGTTCGTTGTGGTCGGTGCGGCTGGAGCAGTGGCTTTTCGATTTGCCCATTTGGCGCTCAGCGAGCCGCGCAACCGGGATCTCTTGTCCGCTAAGATGGTAGCCGGTGCCAAGCGCTTGGTTTCTGCGCTGGATTTAGTGCCCGCCATGCTGGTTACCTTTGCGCTGGCTCTAGTGGGAGATTTTGACAGGGTTATGCGTGCCTGGCGCACCTATCGTGACAACCACCCCCATCCGTTGGCCAGTTGGGACTATGGGTTTTTGCCAGAAGTGGGATACCAGGCGGTGCAAGCAGCCGATCCACAAGATGCAGCTTATCCGGCCGAGCACGAGGGCAATAATGGGCAGGTCGCCTATGCAATGAGTCTGGTCTGGCGCGCGCTGATTACCTGGTTGGTCTGTCTTGCTTTGCTTACTTTGGCCGGGTGGCTTATTTAGACTTCAGTCATCAGCGCGCTGACGTGTGCTGCCACCCCTTCAGCAAGACCTGCCAAGCTATATCCACCCTCCAATACGGACACTACGCGGCCATTACAATGGGTCGCCGCAATGTCCAGCACGCGTTCGGTAATCCAGCGATAGTCTTCGGCGCGCAATTTCCAATCCGCCAGCGGGTCGAGGAAATGCCCATCAAATCCCGCTGAAATAATCAAAAGATCCGGCGCAAACTCTGCAATTCGCTGCAAAAGGTGTTGGTCTACCTGTTTTCGCCACAAGTCGGGCTCGGTTTGCGGGGGCAGGGGCAGATCAAATATCCCAAGATCTGGGTTGCTGCTGGTTCCGGTACCCGGGTACAAAGGCTGTTGATGACAAGATGCGTAAAGCGCACGAGGTTCGTGCCGGAGTATGTCCTCGGTGCCATTACCATGGTGAACGTCGAAATCCAGGACGGCTACACGTTTGGCGTGATCTTTTTCCAGAGCATACAGCGCGCCAATAGCGGCACCGTTCAGAAGACAAAACCCCATTGCCGTATCGGCTTCAGCGTGATGGCCAGGTGGCCGTACTGCACAAAATGCCCGGCGACCTTCTTGTTTGCAGACATAATCGATGGCGCCAACAACCGCACCAGCAGCCATTCTCGCTGCCCGCACGCTGTGAGTGCCTATAACCGTGTCCGCGTCTATCGCCACGCTGTTCTGGGTGTTGTCCTGGAGAGTTTGCTCAGCCTGCTGAATTTGCTCAATCAGTCTCGGGCTATGCGCCAGAGCCGCGAGGTCCCAGGGCAGCGGTAAGACTTCTGGTCTGGTCAGTTTTGCAAATGGCGGCTTGTCCAGCTGCTCTAAGACTCGCTGTAAGCGTCCCGCATGCTCGGGATGTCCCTGGCCCGGATCGTGCAGCAAACAATCCGTATGGGTGAAAATGGCGACGCTCATTCAGAGTTACCGCTAGCTCTTTGTCTGCGTGTTTTCTGCCAAAGATGTTCTGCTTCGCCAGCGTCATGACTGATTTTTCGTGCGGCCACAAACAACAGGTCAGAAAGGCGGTTCAGATAGCCCATCACCTGAGGCCTGATGGACTCACTGGCGCTTAAACTCACGACGCGTCTCTCAGCGCGCCGACAAATGGTGCGGGCAAGATGACATGTAGCTGCAGCTTCGCTGCCGCCGGGCAGAATGAAATCTTTTAGCGGGGCAAGGTATTCATTAAATTGGTCCAGGTGCCGTTCCAGCTGCTCAATGTCGTTGTCCATAATCAGCGCATGGCCCGGGATGCAAAGTTCGCCGCCCAGGTCGAACAGGGCATGCTGAATGTCTACCAAAGTCTCTCGCAGTTCCTGTTGTTCGTCTGAGTTCAATTTGCAAACCAGCAGCCCCAACATGCTGTTGAGTTCGTCAACTGTTCCAAATGCCTCCACTCGCAGCGCATCTTTCTCAATGCGCGTGCCATCGCCCAGGCCTGTGGTCCCTTTATCGCCCGTGCGGGTGTAAATTTTTGATAGTCGATTGCCCATTTTTAGTTACTCCGTTAATTCGTTTGTCGTTAGCCTTCGATATCCCAATGGGACAGTTTCTTGGGTGCTAACTCAAGCGACTTACGCAGGTAGTCAGGCAGTCCGTTACGAAACGCTGGAAAAGCTTCTCCCTGGATTAGTGGTTCTAGATAGTCTAGAGCGAGCTGGGTTAAGCCCATCCCGCTTTGATCAATGAAATTGCGAGGAACTGTTTTCTCTTTGTTGGCTATGTCGGCTAATTGGGCCTCACGGATTTCCCATTCATAGGGCGCGTCAGCCTGCCTGTGTATGACCGGCATGGTGGCGTTTTTGCCCGCGGTCGCAAACGCTACCGCCGATTGGCCCACAGCCAGGGCATGTTCCAAATCAGTTTGAGACGCAAGATGGCGCGCGGATCGCTGTAAGTAGTCCAGCAGTGCCCGATGATGTTTGTACCCTAATTTTTCTGTAATCAGGCTTGCGACAGCGGCTCCCGCGCCACCCAGCTGAGCATGACCAAACGCGTCTTTGCTACCCGCATCCGCCAGAAAATTACCTGCATGATCCTGTACGCCTTCTGAAACCGCAATGGCACAAAATCCATACTCCTGAACGCACTCCTCCACGCGAGCCAGTACGCTTTTTTCATCAAACGGAATCTCTGGAAACAAGATGATATGCGGTGCCTGATCCTCGCTCTGTGCGGCCAAGCCTGCTGCCGCAGCGAGCCAACCTGCGTGCCGTCCCATGACTTCCATTACAAATACTTTGGTTGACGTTTCTGCCATGGCTACCACGTCTAACCCCGCCTCTTGCATGGAAGTGGCTACGTATTTAGCAGCTGAACCAAATCCAGGGCAGCAGTCGGTGACCGCCAGATCGTTGTCGATCGTTTTTGGAATGCCAACGCAGGTCACCGGATAGTCGAGTTCGGTGCCAATTTGGGACACTTTAAGCGACGTGTCTGCAGAATCATTGCCGCCGTTGTAGAAAAAATAACCAATGTTGTGGGCCTTGAATACCTCGATTAGTCGACGATATTCCTGCTCGTGTTCTTCTATTGCCTTGAGCTTAAATCGGCATGATCCAAAGATTCCGCCGGGGGTCTGGGCTAGTTTGTCCAGTTCCGCGCTGGAGAACTGTGCGGTGTCAATCAGGTCTTCTCTCAGTGCGCCGAGTATTCCATTGCGAGCAGCATACAGTGTGCCTACTTGCTCATCCTGCCGACAGGCCGAGATGACCGCGCTGGCAGTTGCATTGATTACCGCAGTAACGCCCCCGGACTGGGCGTACAAGGCGTTTTTTGGTTGGCTCATAGGTCCTTTACATTGACTTGGGCTTTAGGAGTAGTTAGCTTACCCGGCTTTGTAGCGGAAGTCCTGGTCCAATCAGGTCTTCATAAAAACTCGATAGCAAATCCTCTTACCAAATTCGCATCAAGGCGAATTGGCTCAAATTCGGGGTTTGCCATAATGGAAATCACCATGCGAATTGTATTGTTGGGCGCGCCAGGCTCTGGAAAGGGTACACAGGCCGCAATTCTAAAGGAACGACTCAATCTTATTCACGTCTCTACCGGTGACTTGCTGCGCGCTGCCGTCGCTGCCAAGACCGAGCTTGGTTTGCAGGCCAAAGAGGTAATGGAGCGGGGCGAATTGGTATCAGACGCGCTGGTACTGGGTATGTTGAAGGAGCGCCTACAGCAGGATGATGCCAAGAATGGATTCTTGCTGGATGGTTTTCCGCGCAATCTGGCCCAGGCGCAGGCTCTGGACGAACTGCTTGATGAATTGGGTCAGCCTGTAGACGAAGCGATTCAGATCGACGTAGAGGAAGACCTCATCGTACAGCGCATTGCACGCAGAGCGGAGCTTGAAGGTCGCAAGGACGATACGGCCGAAACGGTAAGAACCCGCATGCAGGTCTACCAGGAGCAAACTGCGCCGGTGGTGCAGTACTACGCCGACCAGAATAAACTGTCGCAGGTCTATGGAGTTGGAGAAGTAGACGAAGTAGCGGAACGTATTCTGTCTGTGTTGGAGCAGTGCGACTAAGGCGCGCTGCACTTGCGCAGGGTAAAGGTCCACTCTCCTGCGTCCACTTTGGTTGCTATGAGTTCGTGCCCCGTGCGGGCGCAAAACGCCTCAAAATCTAGCTGGGCATGTTCATCCGTTGCGATTACGGCGAAAACGGAGCCCTGGTCAAGTTCACGGAGTGCCCGACGCGCCGCTAATATGGGCTCGGGGCACAGTGTTCCGCGCGCGTCTACCACTAATTCTGGCATCAATGAGTTATTGTCTGCAGTCATATAAAGCCAAGCTTCGGGATTGATGCAAGTGCTGTCAAGACTCATTCATGCGTTGTTCGAATTGATGTTGCTGCGTATTGGTCCGCAACACCTACCGCGCTCCCAGCTTTTTGCGGGCATTGTCGTAGTGCTTTGCCTGGTTTCTCTAATCGTCTCCAATTTGCTCGCGCGCACGCCGAACAATACGGTCACTTGGCCACTGGTGTTGGTGGGCGGTACATGTCTCGCAATCGGGATTTTGATGGCGAGCATGGGTAAGGCTTCGCGTTTACCCCAGGTCCTGAGCGCCTATTACGGCTCTGGTCTGTTTCTAAACGTTATCCTGATGCCGCTGTATTTTATGATTGGTTGGGCCAGTGGTAATGGCGTCCAGCTCTCGGAGCTTTTTGGCATCTACTACATTGGGGTGTTGCTATGGGGTTTTGTAGTCACTGCCCACATTTTTCGTCACGCTTTGGGCGGTTTTTTCGGCACAGGCATGATGGTAGCAATTGGATTGTTTGCGCTACAGTGGACTCTATCTGAATGGATGTTTAGCCCGGTAGCTGCAGGATAAGGTCGTCTCAGGAATTCCCATGAAAATCCATATTCTAGGCATTTGCGGCACCTTTATGGGTGGCATAGCCCAGTTGGCCAAAGCGGCTGGACATTCGGTCACCGGATCGGATCAGAATGTTTATCCGCCCATGAGTACGTTACTGGCAGATGCCGACATTGTGGTGCGCAGTGGCTACACGCCCGAGAACATTCCTGATGACACCGAACTGGTCATCGTTGGAAACGCGCTGTCTCGTGGTAATCCAGCTGTTGAATATGTATTGAATGAAAAGCTGCCCTATATCAGCGGACCGCAATGGCTTGGTGAGCATTATCTGAATCAGACCACCGTGCTCGCTGTGGCGGGCACTCACGGCAAAACTACAACCACGAGCATGCTGGCCTGGATTTTAGAACGGGCCGGAGAGAATCCAGGATTCTTGATTGGCGGCGCGCCGCAAAACTTTAGCGCGTCTGCCCGAGCCGGTAGCGGCCGCTGTTTTGTAGTGGAAGCGGACGAATACGATACGGCGTTTTTTGACAAACGCTCAAAGTTTGTCCATTACCGACCGCAAATCGCTGTGCTCAACAATCTGGAGTTTGATCACGCCGATATATTTGCCAATCTTGCGGAAATTCAAAAACAGTTCCACCATCTGGTTAGAACCGTTCCAGGGCAGGGTGCAATCATTGCGAACGCACAATACGATGCGCTGGATGAAGTGCTCAAAATGGGCTGTTGGAGTAAACATATAAGCTTTGGCACAAGCGGAGCTCATTGGCGAGGCGCGATTGTTGGCGATCAACTAGAGATTACCGACCCAGATGGCAAACAGTATCAGGCAGCTGTAGCGTTTCGCGGGCAGCACAATGCAGATAATGCGACTGCCGCAATTGCGGCTGCAGTGGAATACGGGATAAGCGTAGATGATGCCGTCGCGGCGATGGCCGACTTTGCAAACGTAAAACGACGGTTGGAACTGCTATTTGACGATGGCAAGGTGAAAGTTTTTGATGACTTTGCCCACCACCCCACGGCTATAGCCGGCACGCTGCAAACCCTTAGCGCAATGGACCGGGACACTATACTGACTGCTGTTCTTGAGCCGCGCAGCAATAGTATGCGCGCCGGTGCGCATACAGAATCCTTGCCTGGGGCACTGGCCGAGGCAGACGAAATTATGCTGCTGTCAGAGACCGCCGACTGGAACCCCTCCAGGGTATTGGCTTCGCTAGCAAACCGGCTGGAAATTTTTACAGACTCCGATGCACTGCTTGAGTCTTTGCAGCGCTTAATAAAAGACGGCAGAAAGCGAACAATCGTTTTTATGTCTAATGGTGGGTTTTCCGGTTTACCCCATCGCATGGCAGAATGGTTGTCTGATGACTGAAAAAAGACCGAGCAAGCTGCCCATCTTTCCGTTGCAAACCGTGCTGTTTCCCGGCGGAATTCTTAACCTGCGAATCTTCGAACCCCGGTATCTGCAGATGATTCGAGACTGTGCCGCCCAGGGCCAGCCCTTCGGTGTTTGTCTTATGTTGTCAGACGATTCTGGCGAGAGTGCCGCTCCAGCTACAGTAGGTACCACCGCGTTCATCGAAGATTTTTACACGATGGAGGGTGGACTGTTGGGGATCAAGGCCCGTGGTGTAGATCGTTTTCGGGCAGGTCAGGGCAATATTCGTGACGACGGTTTGTTGGTCAGTGAGGTGGAGTACCTGGAAGCTGCAGAACCGGTTACCCTGGCAACGGAGTTTTCCATACTACGCACCATACTGGAGCGAGTGATCGAACAGGATGGTTCGTTGTTGCCAGAGACGAATGAAGATTTGTTAGAAGATGCTGGTTGGATCAGCTATCGACTGGCGGAACTGTTGCCCTTCCATTTGCGCGATCGTCAGATTCTATTGGCATTGACAGAGCCAGAAGAACGCCTTGATGTCATCATGCGAGCATTACCTGAATTTCAATCAGACTAGCCCAACAACACTGTTTTCCGGTCTAGGGCTGCCTCAACAGCATTTGCTGATCATCTGAACGAACCACTGCCTCTGCTGGTAATGAATTTTGTAAGGCGCGCAAGTCATCCATGGTTGGCTGCTGCGCTTCCCAATAGCTAAAAAAGCGCAGTACCTGGCTTAGTTCAAACCGCGAAACCTGACCGATCCAGATAGGGGTGCCATCGTCCAGGCGGAACGGTGACGACCATATGCGCAGGACGCGTTGGCCTTCGTCCCCTTTTGGAATACGGTGCAATACCAAAGCCTCTGACTGACCGGCTACGCTGGAAGGGAGGATGGGTAGGGTCTCTGGGCTTGGTTCCGGCTGAATCATTTCGATTGGCGCAGCCCAGGTTGCCTTGCGCGGTGGCATCCACCCGGCGGGCTCTAGGGCGCGCTGTAGTTCTATAGGTGAGCCAGCCCACTGAAAGTTGGTAACCGCCAACTCTTGCTCAAGCCAGCTGGGAGCGAGATCCGTTCCGCTGACGCCGCCAGCGCGCCAGACTTCGCTGGAAACAACTATGGTTTGCGGTACGGGCCGGTGGTCATCAAGCCATCCAGGCACGCCGAGCCAAACATAGACACCCGCAGATATTAGCACCGTGGCAAAGAACAGGCGTGCCACCGGAGCTGTCCAAAATGACCTCCGCACCCGGCGCCGGTAGGCGATGCCGATAACAGCAATCCAAACGACCGCCACTACTTGACCAATCCAAAGATGAGTCAAAGGGCGAATGCCAAAGTACAGATCAGAAAAGACGGACAAGGCCACCGCAATTACCGCTACCAGATAGGGCCAAATGCGGCGTCGCTGGGGCAGTTCGCTGGCAATTAGTATGGCAAAGAAACCATAGACAACGCTGGCCCAGGCGCTGTAATCAAAGGCTGGTCCATGGGCGTGGAGCACCGCTTGGGCAGAACCGTCGGCAATAGTGAACTTAATGGTGACTGCCAGTAAAGCGCCCACAAGTAACGCACCTGCCCAGTGATAAGCGGCGGTTAGCCGTCGCCGCCATAGCAACCACCCCATCACGGTGATTGCCGCGGCAATCAGTACGTACGGATGGCTAGGAGCGGCCAACCAGGCCATAAGTACGTCGGCCCACGGCGTGCTCAAAGATTCCATAAATTGGGCAACCGCAAGGTTCATCCTGCGCGGATATTCGGTAAGCGGGATGGTAATTAAGGAAGTCGCCAACATGGCGGTTGCGCCACTCAAAAACAGTGCAAACAGCGCTAAGGTGCCAGATTCCGGTTTCGTTGGATCCACCAAAGGTCTGGCCAGATAGCCCAATACCGGATGTTCCCGACTCCAGCGCATGGCATAGCTGAGCATACGGGATGTACGAGGCGCCAGGTAGCGGTAGAGCGTGCCAGCCAGCCAGCTCAACAACCAGACTACACCAGCAACCAGTGCCAGCAGAATTGCCAATCGCAATGCGACTGCCTTGGCCAATTCCAAGGAAGCGCCAAACACGACCCCAGGAATGAGATACGCAGGGGCCCAGAGAATGCCAGCAACGATATTGGCTGGAATATACTTCTTAATGTCCATCCCCAGCATGCCCGCTACCACAGGCATGATGGGCCGGATGGGGCCGACGAATCGGCCAATAATTATGCTTTTGAGTCCATGTTTGCGAAAGAACACTTCGCCACGGGCAAACAGGTCGCTAAATTTGGTAAACGGCCAGATCTCGCGAATATGTCCCTTGTAGTGGTGGCCTAACCAGAAGCTGGTTGCGTCTCCTAAAATGGCGCCTACGCTGCACCAAATCCACACCGTCGCCAAATCAAGAACGCCCAGCCCTACCAGCGCGCCAAATGCGAACAGTATGATAATCCCGGGAATAAGGATGCCAACCAGCGCCAGGCCCTCCAGATAGGCGACAAGGCCAATGGTTACGCCAGCTAAATGTGGGTGCTGGCGTATCCAATCGGTAATGCTAGTTAGCCACTCAGGCACGGCAGCCTGGATTCCTTGTTGGTTTGATTAGGCTGCAGTGTGCCACAATCAGCGTAGTCAATTTTTGACATTGCGTTACCAAGTTTCGAAGTAATCCAGCTGACTAGCGTGTTATCTGAGTAAAGCTCTCGGCCGCGAACGCCACCGTCTGGTCTATCAGTTCGTCGGTGTGGGCAATGGAAACAAAGCCTGCCTCGTATGCGCTGGGCGCAAGATAAACGCCGCGCTGCAACATTGCGTGAAAGAACTGATTGAACTGTTCGAGGTTGCAGCGGCTGGCTTGCTCATAATTGTGCACATGGTCGGCGTCGCTAAAGAACATGCCAAACATGCCTCCGGCACGCTGGGTAAAGAACGGAATGCCCGATTGCTTAGCGGCGGACTCCAATCCATCACATAGACGCGCAGTCTTTTCCGCCAGTTGGTCGTAGAATCCGTCCTCTTCGAGTAACCCAAGATTGGCCAGGCCAGCGGCCATTGCCACCGGATTTCCGGATAGCGTACCGGCCTGATAAACCGGTCCAGTCGGCGCAATTTGCTGCATGATCTCGCGTTTGCCACCGAAAGCACCAACCGGCATACCGCCGCCAATTACTTTGCCAAAACAACTCAGATCAGGGTCTACACCATAGCGTTCCTGTGCGCCGCCTTTGGCGACTCGGAAGCCCGTCATGACTTCATCAAAAATCAAGATGCTGCCGTATTGGTCACACACTTCTCGCAGCGCTTCCAGAAAGCCAGGAACGGGAGGAATGCAGTTCATATTTCCGGCAACCGGTTCCACAATGATACAGGCCACCTCGTCACCGAGCTTTTGCATTGCAGACCGCAGCGCGTCAACATCATTGAAAGGCAGAGTCGTGGTGAGATCTGCATAGACTGCTGGAACGCCAGGAGAGTTAGGCACACCGAGAGTCAGTGCACCACTACCGGCTTTGACCAGGAAGGCGTCCGCATGGCCGTGATAGCAGCCCTCGAACTTGATGATGCGATCCCGGCCAGTTGCGCCGCGAGCGAGCCGCACAGCGCTCATGCAGGCCTCGGTGCCAGAGTTGACCATACGCACCATATCCATCGCAGGGACCAGCTCGCAGACTTTGTCAGCCATCTGAATCTCTAGCGGTGCCGGGGTGCCGAAACTGAGACCTTGTGCTGCCGCCTCTTGGACTGCGCGAATGACTTCTGGACGAGCATGACCCGCCACCATAGGCCCCCAGGAGCCCACATAATCAATATATGCTTTGCCTTCTACGTCGAACAGATGCGCGCCTTGTGCTCGCTGCATAAATATCGGATCGCCACCCACTGAGCGAAATGCACGTACCGGGGAATTGACCCCGCCAGGAATGTGCTTTTGCGCGGCGCTAAATAACGATTTGGAAGTCTGCATAGAATAGGTCATCTCAAGGTTCGTGAAACAGGCGCGGCAGTTTACCATTTGGACTGCGGTGGGCGTAGGGTAACCGTATAAACTCGCCAACCTGCTTCGTTTCGGGCATCATTGCGCGCTTTCTCTGTGGTAGAACAGCATGAGCGACGAAACAAAGACCGAATTCAAGACATGGATGTGCGTAGTCTGTGGTTGGATGTACAACGAAAAAGAAGGCAGCCTGGAAGACGGTTTAGAGCCAGGAACCCGTTGGGAAGACGTGCCAGAAGACTGGTATTGCCCCGACTGTGGAGCCGGTAAAGAAGACTTCGATATGGTGGAAATGTAGCGAATCCCAACTGCTAGTTTATAGGGATTCCTGCCGGAACCTTCTAGTACTCCGTCGCCGGTTGCACAGTTCTGTGCACACCGGTCGTAAACTCACCATTGTCGTGAAATTCAAACCAGCGAAAGCCCGGGCCAAGAGTGTCGTCCTCAAACTGGCCGCGAAATGGCATGGCCTGGCTGGATGTTGCAGGCGTCGTATAGATTGGGCGTCCGTTAAGCACGACACAGTGCTCCTGGTGAACATGCCCAGCGGTAATGACGCGTAACGATGGATGTTGCATGGCCACCGCGAAAAAGGCTTCTGGATGCTGTAGCGACTTTGCGTCAATCCAGGAGCTACCGACCGCGACAGGAGGGTGGTGCATAAAAACGGCAGCGTTGCGAGCGTCCGCAAGTTGTTTATCCAAGTTGACTAGCGCTTTCCGGGTCAGGAAGCCGGCCTCTTGACCCGGTTCTGAAGTATCTAGCAGGCACAAACGCCAATGGCCGGTGTCGAAATACGAAGGCGAAATCACGCTGCTGTCCTGAATGTGCCTTTGCACTGCTTTCGAATGGTCGTGATTGCCGGGCAGCACAATCGCCAGAGCATCAAGCCGCTCCAGATACCCGATCAGACGCGTATAGGCTTCAGCGTCTCCGGCGTCGGTCAAGTCCCCCGTAGCTATGACGAGATCAGGCTGCCAGGCTGCCACCAGCTCTAACACCGCACGCAGCGTCTTATCTACGGCAATGCCGTGGACTCTGCCGGTCTGTTCCGCGATCAGGTGGCAGTCGGTAATCTGTGCCACTTTGTAGCTCATTAGTGCGCAATCCCTAGATCTTGATAGATAAACTGTGATTCTGTTCTAACCGTATCGAGATTGTAGTCGATCGCCGCATCGAACATCGGCCCAGCGTGACAAAAGGTGTGGAACTCGCCGTGCTCCCCACAGCGGTCTACCTGCGCTGGCAGCTCAGAGAGTAAGTCAGCATCAAAAGCTCGGCCGACGAAATCTTCTGAAAGCTGGGACGTATCCACGCATGTAAGTATGGCTTGGAGGCCGGCTTGCAGCATATCACTAGCTAATTTGGTGGTGTCCAAATTCCACAGTGGAAACAACAGCTTGACATCTGTCGTGGCAAACATGGACTCGCGGAACTTTCGAATGTCAGATAAGTGAATATCACCAAAAGCCAGAGCGCGTACGCGATGTTTGCGATGCAATTGGCTTACCGCTGAAACGTTGGCCTGAGCATATTCGGTGTTTGGCGAGTTTTTGGGGATCTCTATGGCAATCAGCTCAATATTTGCGACTTTTGCCTGTGCCTTAACCAACTGTAGCGGAATGTTCTGCAATGGAAGTACGCCAGCGGTATGGGTACAAATCAAGTGTGAGACTTGATGTGTTGCCGCACAATTAAGCATGTGCAACGCCCAGGCCGAATCCTTTCCGCCGCTCCAGTAAAGTGCTGTTTTTATCACGTTGATCCTTCGTTATGTCAGCTCAGTCTTGCGAATCCAATTAGCGTGTTGGATGGTCTGCGAAGTGTAAACCATGTGTTTCCTAAACCGCTGGACAGATTCAATAGTCTGGCTGTCGCGTGAAGGAAACATAAATCACAAACGCTTCGCATTTGGGTGGCTACTTTGTATGGAACTAAGCGCTGGTTCAAACCAGTTCGTCGGCATAAAAATGCCCGATTCGAAGGATTTAAAAATCATTTTTTCGTGGCTCAATAAGAATCGAACTTATTGGGATATGCACAAGGAGGTTAACCACATGCAAAGATTCATAGTCGCAACGGACGATCTGCTATTTGGCAGTCAACCCATGGAGGCGGAACTGGTGCCATATCAGGTGGGCATGCAGTGTTGGCATTGGGAGCTGCTGGATGAGGATGATCAACAAACGGGCGTGCGCGGTAGCCTTTCTGTGTCGGCCGGCAGAGACATGTCAATGTCTCGAATTAGTCGAGATCGACAAGAAGCTGATCGCCTGCCTTCAGATTAAGCGACCTGGCTCTCCCGCCATTTAGCTCCAGAACGTATTGGGCGGGCGCTTTGCTCGGATAGCTTGGGCACTGCCTCGCACGACAGGGAGGTACCTGATAGTGGCCGCTGACAAATCTCCAATTGTTGTCAAAGTACAAGATGTCCAACGAGATCTTGGTATTTTTCATCCAGAATGAGCGGGGTTGCATGCGGTTGAATAAAAACAGCATGCCGTGATCTTCCGCCATTTCTTCCACAAACATGAGACCTTGAATCTGTTCGTCTCGATCGTCCGCAACGTCTACCGTAAACGTTTGATTATTAATCGTCACGGTAGGGCCGTTACCAGCGCATGCTGTAAGCGACAGCATCACAAAAACAAATACAACGGGTAAAAGTCGACGCATTGTTACAGCCGTTTTAAGAGAGCGGGCATTCTGCCAAAAATTGCCAGCAGTTGCGATCTCGACTGGTTGCTAAAAGAATAAGAGCGCTTCCTGGCAGGCGTTGTGAATGGTAGTCGCTTTTCGTGCAGATCACGCAGACGCTTCTGGCGCTGGGATTCTGCTGAATAATTGCCAAAATTTTTCAGGCAATTAATTTCCAGACATCTCTATCGGGGCAAAGAACTAGTTCGCCAAAGTGCTTAAGTCCACTCCAAATTTGCCCGCAACTCGACCAAGTTCCTCGGGTTCGATTTCGCCAACGATATTCATAAATACCGCTTCCGATCCATCCTCGACCATCATGACGGTCATGCCTGCTACCTTGCCGTCAATGAGCTTTAAATACATCTGTATCAAAGCGTCATCGCCTTTGACTTTAACCGCTTCTTCCCAGGCATCGTCAAGTAGCTGCGCACCCAGTGCCTGAGCCTTGGTTTTAACGTCTTGCGATTGATCAGAGCTGAGTTCAAAAACATTAAGCCGAATGGACTTGAGTTTTCCCAGGGTGCTGGCTAACTCTGGGTCTTCTTCTCGTGTTGCAGCTGCCAGAAAACCCAGTAGCGTGGAGCTAAGAGAGACCTCCACCTTTGGTTCGCTGGTAGCCACTCCAGTAAGAGCAGAAAAGTCCACATAACCAGGCTGGCTCGTCAAGCTGTGTTGGCCGATTGCAACACTACTGCAAAGCAATAACAGGCTGCATAAAAATACGGTTTTCATCCAGAGAACTCCTTGTCTGTGCTCCCTAGCAGAGACTGTGTTTGGTGCAGGCTGGCACTGACTGGCTCAGCCAAGCCTTGTTCAATCCATTGGGCGCTGGCTGTGGTGGAAGCCCGATCGCTCACATGGTCTAAGTATGCCAGCGCCAGTTCCATATCTGCTTTGGCAGCGGCTAGTTCTGCATCACTAATGGCGGGTGTGGAAGTTGGGAGCTTGCCCCAAATCACCACAGCCAGGGCCAGGGCTGCAGTAGAACTGGCCAAAGCAACCCCCGTACCCATAGATGGTATCCAACTTGTTCCCGTCTTCAGAACGACATTTCGCGTTACCCTCTTGGGGCATTCATACTGTGGCAAAGCTTGCAAGTCTGACAACAAAGCCCGCGCCTGTTCTACTTCGGCCGCCAGCGCAGGGTCGTGGGCCATCTGACTTTCAAACAGTTGGCGCTCTCTCGCACTAAGCATGCCGTCAACATAGGGCTCAATGCGTTCTTCAAACCAGACGCCAGACGCATGCTGACATGAGATGTCTTGATCAGCCTGCTTGGGTTGCTTGTCCATAATCTTCTCCGTACTGGTTCATGGCGTCGTCATTTTGTAAGAGTTTGCGCAGCTTGGCTCGGGCGCGATGTAAATATACTCGCACCTGCTGATCGGTCAGTTCTAACGCCGTAGCAATCTCCTGATATGCCATTTCTTGAATCTCGCGCAGTATAATCAAAGAACGATAGGGTTCTGACAGCTGCTCAATTAAGTCTCTTAGACGCCGATGCACGTCTGCTTGTTCCATATCGCTTGCCGGCGTGACCTCGTCAGATGTTTCTGGAATGGCGTCATCACCCAAGAGCTGCTCCTGATATTTACGTCGGCGCAACACATCTAAGCAAGCATTGCGTGCGACTCGTATTAGCCAGGGCACCACATGTTCATCCTGCATGTCCGGTAAATGGTCCCACAACTTGATGAACGTATCCTGTACTACGTCTTCCGCTTCGCCTGAGTGCCCCAGCATATGCATGGCAATGCTGTATAAGCGGTTTTGCTCACGCTTTACGTATTTGCGATAGCGAAATTTCAGCACTGCATGATCCAAAAGCCCAAATTACAAAATTCGCATTGCATGGTTAACCTGCGATCCTACAGTCCTTACGGCTGGCCTGCCTTATTTGTTACAGCTTTCTTGAAAATTTATTCGGCCAACATCTTGCGCAGGTTATCCAAATGGACTTTAGCGCGATCTTTGCGTTCGGCCTCGTCACGACCCTCATCCTTGCCTTGCCAATGGACCAAATCGGCTGGCAACTCTTCCAGGAAGCGACTGGGCGTGCCTTTGACAATCTCCCCGTGCTTCTTGCGTCGAGCTGCGTAGCTAATGGATAAAGAGCGCTGGGCACGCGTAATGCCTACATACATTAGCCGACGCTCTTCTTCGATAGTGTTTTCTTCGATGCTGTTGCGGTGCGGGAGAATACCTTCTTCTACACCCACCATGAAAACATGGGGAAACTCCAGCCCCTTGGCCGCATGCAGCGTCATTAAGCGAACGGCGTCCTGATCTTTGTCGTCGCCCTCGTCGGCGCTCATAAGGCTCAAGCGCTGGATTAGATCGGCTAAGGAATCTACCGGCTTCTCAGCAGCGGAAGCGATCCATTTCAATAATTCATTGACAGCGCGCATCCGGGCCTGAAACTTAATTTCGTCTTTACTCTGGTCTTTGAGCCATTGTTCGAATTGCACATCTCGAACAACGCGCTCCGCTACTTCCCCTGGGGGAGTCTCCCTTCGTACTCGGCCGAGCCAGTTGCAGAAAATCTCCAACTGCTGCGCCGCTCTTGCGGGAAGCTGAGCCCGACACCGTGCATCCTTTGCCGCATCGAGCATGGACATGCCGTGGTGACTCGCAAAGCCGGCGATCTTTTGTGTACTTCCCTGGCCGATTTCGCGTCTCGGTGTGTTTACCACTCTCAGGAAGGCACCATCGTCTTTTGGGTTTGCCAGCAGTCGCAAGTAACTGACGATGTCCTTGACTTCGCCGCGATCAAAAAACGACTGACCGCCACTTAGCAAATAGGGAATGCGATGACTACGCAGTGCCTGCTCCAATGCGCGCGCCTGGTGGTTGCTGCGATACAGGATGGCAAAATCTCCATGACCGCATTTCAGAGTGAAACGGCGGTGGATGATTTCGGCTACCACCTTTTCTGCTTCATTGACGTCGTTCTCGCAGACCAAAATTCGAAGTGGATCACCTTCTCCTAAATTGCTCCAGAGCTGTTTTTCGATGGCATGCGGGTTATGTGCAATGAGGTGGTTTGCCGATTTTAGAATGGCCCGGGACGATCGATAATTTTGCTCGAGCTTAATCACCTTTAGGTTTGGGTAGTCTTTGCTGAGTTGCTCCAGGTTTTCCGGTTTGGCTCCCCGCCAACCGTAGATCGATTGGTCATCATCGCCTACCGCCGTCAGGGCTGCTCGCTCGCCGAGCAGATAGGTAAGTAATTCGTACTGACACCCATTGGTATCCTGATACTCATCCACCAGGAAGTAGCGCAGTCGTTCCTGCCAGCCTAAGCGCGCCTCTTCGTGATCTCGCAGAATCAGCAGTGGGCGCAGAATCAGGTCATCAAAATCAAAGGCGTTGTATTGTTGCAGCCGCTGTTCATACTCCAAGAACAACTCTACCAGCCAGCTTTCGGCCCGGGTTTGGGCGTGCTCTGCCAACCGCTTTCCGTCGTATCCTTCGCCTTTCCACCATGAGATCTGTTGCGCAACATTCTGGATTACGTCAGGTTTGCTGCCTTTCGGTAATAAGTCTCGCAAGACCGCCTGGGCGTCGCTCATATCGAAAATGCTAAATCCGGGACGAAATCCGATGCGTTTTGCTTCCACCGTCAACATGCGCAGTCCCAGCGCGTGGAAGGTGCAAACATTTAGCGCTTTGGCGGCCTCGGGAGATACCAGTTTGCGCACCCTTTCGCGCATTTCCTTGGCTGCTTTGTTGGTAAAGGTGATGGCCGCAATCTTCTGCGGAGGCATATGCAGCCGGTCAACCAAATGTGCAATTTTGCGAGTGATAACCCCCGTTTTGCCACTGCCGGCGCCTGCAAGTACCAATACAGGCCCGTCTACGTATTCCATTGCTGTTTGTTGTTGGGGGTTAAGGCGCATGCTGTTCCGTTCGCAAAAAGGCCCGCAATTGTAGGCCAAGCACACCCCTTAAGTAAGGGCCGCTCAACCATCCGATTGAATGGTAAGTACATGAAATATGCACGTTACATGCGGCAAACTCCTTCGAAATCCTAAAGAGCTAACGTTTTGTCGAAAATAACGCCAGAGCTGGAATCTATAGCAAACTCGCGTAGCGGAGAACATGACCCACAACATTATGCGGGCGATTTGGACACGCAGACGAGTGCACCATACTGGGCGGTCGTCGGGATTTTCTTGTTGTTGGTTATCTGGGGCGTGGGCTTTGCGCGCAGCTTTTTGATGCCAGTGGTGCTGGCCTTGCTGGCTAACCTGGTGCTTAGCCCGGTGCGCAGACAAATGGGACGGATAGGCATTCCTGCCCCGGCTGCTGCAGTCGGTATTGTGTCGAGTTTGGTGGCTGTGCTCGTTGCCGGACTGCTGTTGCTAGCCGAGCCTGTCTCTGAATGGATGGAAGATGCTCCGAATATTGGCTATCAGATTGAGCGCAAGCTGGAAGGCGTAAAAGGCAGCGTCGAACCGGTGGTGAAAGCGACCAAGGCGGCGGAAAAAATCACCAAAACAGAGGTAGAGCCTGGCGTCGAGGAAGTGGTTGTACGAGAGAAAAGTCCTATGGCGAATCTTGCGAATATTGCACCCTCCATCTTTGCGCAAACGATTTTCGCACTGGTTTTGCTCATGTTTTTGCTAGCGTCTGGGGAAATGATCTACGAAAAAATTGTCTATGTCATTCCGAAAATTTCGGATAAAAGGCGCGCCATGCGCGTGGCACATGACATTGAACGAACCTTGTCGCGCTATCTGTTTGCGATCACGATGATTAATGCCGGTTTGGGCGTCGCGGTGGGTTTCACCATGTATTTATTGGGGATGCCCCAGCCGATTTTGTTCGGTGCCATGGCGTTCGCTTTAAATTACATTCCTTACTTTGGTGGGCTCGCTGGAATCCTGATTGCCTCTGTGGTCGCGTTCCTTCACTTTGATCCGGTTGGGATGGTCTTTGCAGTGGCGGGCTCGTACTTCTTCTTGACCACTTTGGAAGGTCAAATCATTACGCCTTTGCTGGTTGGCAAGAGCCTGCGCATGAATACCGTTGTGGTATTTCTCGCAGTGGCCGTGTGGGCATGGCTTTGGTCGGTGGTTGGAATGTTTGTGGCGGTCCCGTTGTTGGTGAGCCTGAAAGTCTTCTGTGATCACTTTGATCGTTTGCGTGGGTTGGGGAATTTTCTTTCGGCTAGAGGGGCAGAGGTAGTGGATGACTCTGTGATTTCCGAGGAAATGGAAGAGAAAGAAGCTTAAAGGCTCTTGTTTGCTATCGTTAGTTAAGGCACTATCGCACCCTGCTGCGCCCGTAGCTCAATTGGATAGAGCACCTGGCTTCGAACCAGGCGGTTGGGAGTTCGAGTCTCTCCGGGCGCGCCATATTTAGATTATTTCGAATAAGCGGCCGCGAGATACTCGAACTCCCAATACAAACAACAAGAGTTCGACAAAATCGTCTGGAACGATTTTGAACTTCGCCGAACAAGCGAAGGCCCGCAGGGTGAGCCCCAGGACGGGGCGAATACTAAATCGTCTGGAACGATTTTGAACTTCGCCGAACAGGCGAAGGCCCGCAGGGTGAGCCCCACGAACGGGGCGAATACTAAATTGCCGGGAGCAATTTTGAACTTCGCCTCAGGCGAAGGCCCGCAGGGTGAGCCCCATGGACCGGGCGAATAGTCTCTCCGGGCGCGCCAATTCATATATAGGGCCCAAAGGGTGAGTCGCCATGGACGGGGCGAGTAGTCTCTCCGGGCACACTGCTACTTTCGATAGGTTCCTAATCATGCCAACCCCCTTGAAGACTCGGCCTGTTATCACCCTGGCTGGCTTGCTGTTGCTGGGCTTGATGGCGTACGGTGGATTCATCCAGTTTGACGAACTGCAGTCGCCCCCCAGCAACTTGCTGGACGCGCCGGCAGAAAGCGTCGAATCCATGTTTGAGCAACGCACATCCGGGGAGATGGTCGTGTTTGAAGGCTTGGTAACCCGTCTGCTGGCAGACGATAACGATGGGTCGCGCCACCAAAGATTTATTCTGACTACGAAGTCCGGCCAAACGATACTTATCGCCCATAACATCGATTTAGCGCGTCGGGTTCCGGTTGCATTAGGAGACAAGGTCCTGGTGTATGGCCAGTACGAATGGAATGAACGCGGTGGAGTCGTACATTGGACCCACCGGGATCCCCAGAACAGACACCCGCACGGGTGGATAGAGCATCGCGGCAATCGCTACGATTAGATCGAAAGTCAGTCTCTGGGAGGTAGTTTGACCGGCGCACGGAGCTGTTTCTTCTCGCCCTGCTTGCGCTTGTTGTCCATGCGTTTGGCTTTCTGTGATTTGCTCGGCTTGGTCAGCTTGCGTTTCTTCTTCGGTCTGGAGATTTCCCGCAACAATTCTTGTAATCGCTCGAGTGCGGCTTCCTTATTGCGCAGTTGGCTGCGGTGCTCCTGTGACTTGATGACAACCACGCCATCGGAGTTAATACGGTTATCCTGAACTTGCTGGATGCGCTTTTTGTAGAAATCAGGCAACGATGACTGCTGAATATCAAAGCGCAATTGCACTGCGGTGTCGGCTTTGTTTACGTGTTGGCCGCCTGGGCCACTGGCGCGCATGGGAATAAACACAATTTCATATATAGGAACACCAACTCGCTGAGAAATCGGTAAACAGTTGTCTTCAAGAATATTCAATCTATCTGGCCGTCTTCCAAGCGTTTTAACAACGCCTCCATTTTTTCTTCCAGTTCAGCGACGCGTTCTTCCAAGGGAGACACTGGCATCACCCCAGCGGTTTGTGCAGGTTCTGCTGGTAGTTCAGGTTCTCCGCATAGTAGGTGCGCAAAACGCTCCCCTTTTTGACCGGCTTGGCGAGAAAGTTTTACCACCAGTGGTTCATCTCTTTCCGCTAGTCGTGTCAGGCAGTATTCTACGTCGTCTACATCATCAAACTCGTGAATGCGGGCACAATGGGCTCTGATTTCGGCAGCTGTTTGTGGCCCGCGTAACATTAATGTGCACAGCACTGCTTGGTCGGTTTTGCGCAAGTCCATAGCTTCAGCAAAGCGATGTTCATATTTACTGGCACGGGCACCCCAAGCTGTGGCGACCAAATCCATGGATTCGAGCTCTCGCAGGGTGTGGCCAATTTCACCTTCATAATAGCTGGTCACAGGAAACCGGCTGGTTTTTTGATTGCACGCATTCTTTAAGCTGTTCAACGTCAGCGGATACTGGTCTGGCGTTGTTGCTTCTTTCTCGATTAGTGCACCCAAAATGCGAACCTGAATTGGGGTGAGTTGTTCCACGGTTATCCCCCTTGCTCTTCAATAGCCCGGTCTTTGTCTTCTTTGTCCTGCTGCAAATCCTGCTCTATCTGTTTGGCGCGCTCCATTTGCATGCGCTGCGACTCTACCGCCTCCTCGAGCGCTCCGGGATCACGTTTACGATCTTCGGTGGAGTCGTCTCCTGCGGAACAAGCACCCAAAGATGCGGAAATAATAAGCAGTGGGATTAAACGTACCGAGTTTGGTTTTGACATATCTTCCTCCAATCGTCCGGTGCATTTTGCACCAGTCGCAAAAAAATTCTAGCACCAATCTGCAGTTTTCAGATTGCCAGCACGGCCAGTAAAAGCAAACTGGAATGGCCTGCCGTTGTCCCGACTTTGACGTGCGCAACCATACACTGTTGCCATCCACAAAGAGGACAACAGGTGACAAAGCCCGATTTTTCCGACTTGTGTGCATTGTTTCTGAACTGCACTTTAAAGCCTACCCCTCGCATGTCTCACACAGAAGGCGTGATCGATATAGCGAAGCACATCATGCAGAAAGAGGGCGTGTCATGCCAGGTCATCCGGCCGGTGGATTGGGACCTGGCTCCCGGTGTTAGCCCGGACATGACCGAGCATGGCTTTAAGAGAGACGACTGGCCAGATTTATACAAGAAAGTCATTGATGCCGATATCTTGGTCGTGACCACGCCGATTTGGTTAGGGGACAAGAGCTCTGTTTGCGCGAGAGTAATTGAGCGCCTGTATTCCAACTCGGACGATAGAAATGAACATGGGCAGTACATTTACTACGGCAAGGTCGGCGGCTGTTTGGTCACCGGGAACGAGGATGGTGTTAAGCACTGCAGCATGAATATCCTGTATTCATTACAACATATTGGCTACGCAATCCCGCCGCAGGCCGATGCTGGCTGGATTGGCGAAGTAGGTCCCGGACCTTCTTATAAAGACGACCAATCCAATGGCCCCGAGAACGACTTCACCAATCGCAATACGACGTTCATGACCTGGAACTTGATGCATATGGCGCGATTGCTAAAAGATCGCGGTGGATTTCCCCGGTATGGGAATCAACCTGGAAAGTGGGAGCAGGGCGAACACTTTGGTTTCGAGAAGTACAGACGGTGAACCTAAAATTGCGCAAGAGACAAACGGACCACACGAGATGATTATCAGGCCAATAAGAAAATCGGATTTAGAAGCCTGGGTGAAGATGCGATCGGCCTTGTGGCCTGAAGGAGCCGATTGCCACCCAACTGAGATCGCGCAGTTTTTTGATGGTACGTCCATAGACATTGTTGCGGTGCTGGTCGCCGATGACCCTGAAATGGGCGCAGCGGGTTTTATCGAACTCAATATTCGGAATTTCGCCGAAGGCAGCCGAGAGTGCCGCGTGCCCTATGTGGAGGCGTGGTACGTGGAACCCGCAGTTCGCGCCAGAGGCATTGGAACGGCACTCATGCGACGGGCCGAAAAGTGGGCAGTTGAGCGAGGCTTTTCTGAGCTGGCCAGCGATGCTGAACTGGAGAATGAGAAAAGCATAGCCATGCACAAGGATTTGGGTTTTCAGGAAACAGAACGAGTAGTCTGTTTCCTGAAGAAGCTTGGTTGAAAGAGACTCAAGGCAAGCGTTTGGCGCGCAATGGAACCTGGCATACGTCCAGGACGGCGGGCGGCGTAAAGTGGAAAAATTCGTGTTTGCGATGCTTGCGGCCATCCAACATCGTTGCAAACGCACCACTTTCTGTATTCGTCATTAGCCACTGGGGTGGCTTGTCCATGGCGCTACCAAGCTGCATCTTTTGAATTGCGGTTTGGTTTTGTGGGTCTTTAATGACGCCGTTCTCTTCGCTGGGTCCGCGGTTTATCCGCTGCACTGCTGGCATCCCGTCTATGACTCGACCAATGACACTCATGTTGCGATCCAGATAGCGCGGTGCTTGACCAATCACAATGTAAAACTCGGTGGTTGCAGAGTCGGCCTCGTTGTTGCGAGCCAACGCCACCGTACCTGGACAGTGGGTATGCCAGATCGCTTTTGTTTCAGGGTCGTATCCAACCGGGAATCCGGCGCTGAAACCGGTTTGCTCAGCGAATAGATCCTGCTTTTGCGCCAGCGTGAACGGCATATCGTCCGGTCGGGTAATTTCAAACTCTGCCGTTATGGGTGACTTATCAGCAGTAGTTTCCTTGGTTTCGTCTAGATCGCCCCCCTGGACGACGAAGCCGTCAATGACTCGGTAGAAGCGCAGGTCGTCATAAAAGCCTGCCTGTACTAACTCTTGAAAACGCTTCACGGCTTTAGGTGCAATGCGATCATCTAATGCGATAGTGACCGTACTATCGTTCACCTGCATGACGACCAGCTTTTCATTGGCAACGGGCAGCCATTCCGGTGCATCATCGGCGCATGCGCTTGCCGCTATCATGCAGAGAATCGCGAAGCTGGAAAGTCGAGTCTTCATATCATAATTCCTTATATTGCCGATGCGGGCCATGCGAGAAGTAGGCCGAGACCCAGCAGGGCCAAAAACAGTGTTTCACCAACGATCAGGGCCAGTGGCCGCCAGCCCATTTGGGCGAGTTCACCAAGTGATGCTTTGATGCCAATAGCCGCAATGGCAACCACCAGGCACGCGCGGGACAGCTCTGTCACGCTAGTTCGGACTCCATCACTGATCAAACCGAAACTATTGACTGTGGCCAGTAGTACAAAGACCACTAAGAACAACGGGAGAATCGGCGGGCGTTTGGCGTCGGGCTGAGCAGTCTGCTTGGTATTTCGATGCACCAGAACGTTTATGGCGATGACTACAGGTACCAGCATCGCGACGCGCAATAATTTCGTGAACGTAGCGGTATCGCCGGCTTCGTTGCCAAGCATATATCCAGCGCCAACAACCTGGGCGACATCGTGGATGGTGGCACCGATAAAGAGTCCCGCCGTGGTCGCATCGAAGCCGAGTGCCTTGGTGACCATGGGGTAGAGAATCATTGCCACGGTACTGAGGGCAGTAACGCCTACAACGGTAAAAACCAGGTAGCGTTCGGAGTCCTTGTCTTTGGGTAAGACCGCAGAGATTGCCATGGCTGCAGACGCTCCGCAGATTGCGACTGAGCCACCCGTCAGCGCACCGTAGCGATTCAGCATGCCAAATTTTCGTGCCACCAGAATGCCAACAAGGATCGTCAGTGGAACGCCAACTAGCACGATGACCAATGGTCGCGGACCCAAAGCCATGACCTGCTCGTAGCTG
>CAZVYE010000009.1:27614-41903 GCA_964630895.1 uncultured Gammaproteobacteria bacterium
GCGCGACCCCAACGCGAAGCACCGGTCTCGCGGCAAAGCCAATTCCGGCTCCAAGTTTTGCGTTGTCCATCAAATGATGGTTGATCATTCCCAGTAGTAGTGCATACAACAAGGTTGGTCCACCGTAGTGCTCGGAAATAAACACGGAAGCAAACGCGATAACGCAGACAATGACCAAGCCTGGCCACAGGGTATTCAACTTAGCACCAATGGGGCGAAACCGTTCAGTCAAGGGCATTGCGCAAAAACCGCAGGTGGTCGGCAATAAAACTGGCGACAAAATAATAGGAGTGGTCGTAGCCAGCCTGCATGCGAATCTGGATGGGTAATTCTCGTGAGCCAATTGCAACTAACAGACGCTGTGTCTGGAGTTGCTCTTCGAGAAACGAATCGGTAGTGCCCTGGTCGATCAGTATGGGCGCTGTTTGTGCAGCTTGTCTGATCAATGCGCATGCATCATGGGCTTGCCACGCTTTTTCGTTGTCGCCGAGCAAATAGCCGAACGCCTTTTTACCCCACGGCACCTGACTGGGTGCCACGATAGGCGCAAACGCGGAAATCGCCCTATAAAGATGGGGGTGCTTAAGGCCCAGAGTCAGCGCACCATGACCACCCATGGAGTGCCCACTGATGATCCTGCGCGTAGCATCGAGCGGTAGTTTGCCTTCTACCAGTTCTCTTAGCTCCTCGGTAACGTAGGATTCCATTTTATAGTTCGCATTCCAGGGTGCCTGCGTGGCATCAACATAGAACCCTGCGCCTTTACCAAAGTCCCACGCGCCATCCGGGTCATCCGGGACGTGCTCGCCACGCGGGCTGGTGTCAGGCATCACAATGGCCATGCCAATTTCGCTGGCCACGCGCTGTGCACCAGACTTGGTGGCGAAGTTTTCATCAGTGCACGTAAGACCGGATAGCCAGTACATCACAGGCACATTCTGGGATTCTGCCTGCGGCGGCAGAAACACCGAAAACGCCATGTCGCACCCAAGTACTCTAGAAGCGTGCGTATATTGATTCTGCTGCCCGCCAAAGGCGCGCACTGTGCTTTGCTGCTGCATCAAAATAGAATCACCGATCGGATGGACTTACCCTGATGCATAAGATCAAAGGCCGTGTTGATTTCTTCCAGGCCCATCGTATGGGTCACCATTTCATCTACCTTGATGGTTCCCTCCAAATACTGATCAACCAGCCCTGGTAGCTCGGTTCGGCCTCTTACCCCGCCAAACGCGGTGCCTCGCCATACGCGGCCGGTAACAAGCTGAAATGGCCGTGTAGAAATCTCCTGGCCGGCCCCAGCAACGCCAATGATTGTCGATTCGCCCCAGCCCTTGTGACAGCATTCCAGGGCCGCGCGCATGGTGTTCGTGTTGCCGATACATTCAAAGGAATAATCGACGCCGCCATCGGTAAGGTCTACGACGACGTCCTGGATAGGATCGTCGTAGTCTTTTGGATTGATGCAATCTGTCGCGCCGAGGGCCTGCGCCATGGCAAATTTGTCCGGATTGATGTCAATAGCAATGATGCGCTCTGCGCCAGCCATCACTGCACCCTGAATCACTGCCAAACCAATACCGCCCAGGCCAAACACCGCGACCGTGGCCCCGGCTTCCACTTTAGCGGTATTCAGCACCGCACCAATTCCCGTGGTAATGCCACAACCCAGCAGACACACCTTGTCCAGTGGTGCTGACTTATTGATTTTTGCCAGCGAAATTTCGGGAAGCACGGTGTACTCAGAGAACGTGGAAGTACCCATGTAATGATGTATTGGTTTGTCCGCGAACGAAAATCTGCTGGTGCCGTCGGGCATCATGCCTTTGCCCTGGGTAAGTCGTACGGCCTGACAGAGATTGGTTTTCCCCGATTCGCAGAAGTTGCACTGCTTACACTCCGGTATATACAGCGGGATTACATGATCGCCAGGCTCCAGCGTTGTGACCCCTGGGCCAACCTCTTCGACGATGCCACCGCCTTCGTGCCCTAAGATGGCTGGAAACAAGCCTTCTGGGTCCTCTCCTGACAGAGTAAATGCGTCTGTGTGGCAAACGCCGGTGGCGACGATGCGGATCAAGACCTCGCCTGCCTTTGGTCCGGCAACATCTACCATCTCGATCTCAAGCGGCTTGCCCGCCTCCCACGCAACTGCGGCTCTAGATTTCATGCAACGGCTCCCTGCAACCTAAAGCGCTACATGATAGACATTCGACCGCATGGAGTCGAAGATTACACGGATTCGCTTTGCCCCCTTTTGCAACGGCCACAAATTCAGTACACTTGCTCGCCCTCGTGGGCCTGTAGCTCAGTTGGTTAGAGCAGGGGACTCATAATCCCTTGGTCGTAGGTTCAAGTCCTACCGGGCCCACCATTTTATTCCTGCCGTAAATTTCTAATCGGTACTGGGCTAACTCCCCAGCGCTTGCGCATCATTCGTAAAGCACTGGTGCGGTGAGCGTTCCAAACCCGTGTCTTCAGTCACAGCCGTTGCTAAACTTTCCCCATACGTACATGGGTCCGCCAACACTCAGTAGTCATGTACATGACTGCCGCTGGTTTCAGACGACGATGCCATAAACTCCTGTGCAACTTGCCAAAACCAGACCGGCGCGTTAACCTATTAGATAATTAACTAAAAGGTTAACGCGCCGGTCTTGCGAAGTGGGTTTTGAATGAGCTGGATTTTGAGAATTGATCAGTGGAACGAGATGGGCGTCTGGGACTTACTTTGGCAGGCTTTTTACTGCATTCCATAACAACGCCGAGTGGCGAGTGTGGGAGTTTAAGAAAGGTTACGTGAGGTAGGCCCTTTGTTGGCGCAGATGGCTTTGGCAGGAGCGGGCAAGTCGTAGCGTAGCGTTGGAGATAAGAATGAGTATGGACAAAGTTTTTCAAGCAATGGCATCAACGGTGCGGCGACAGATTTTGGCGTACCTCTCAGAGACACAGTTGACTGCGTCGGATATAGCGCAAAGGTTCAATATGTCCGACCCTGCTATCTCGAAACACCTGAGCAAATTGCACGATGCAGGTTTGGTTTCGAAGCAGCGCGAGGGTCAGTATGTGTATTACAAGCTGGTCAGAGATAACCTCTTAAACCAGCTGTTCGATACGCTGGTGGAGTTTTGTCCAAAAGGCGGGCCACTAAAAAAGGAAGGCAAGGAGCTGGAGCGCATTCGCAGCCGCTTAACGAACGAAAAGGCTTCGTAACCCCATGGTGAGGGTAAGCAAGAGAGCCCAAATCGCTTTGTGCTGTATTGCCGGCTCAGCGCTTGGATTGCGCTTGCTTGGAAAGCTCGAAATGGAAACTACCGGGCTTCTGTATATTGGTTTACCCGTAGTGATCGCCTGGACACTGTTGGCATTTGGTCGCCCGGATCCGGGGCAGTCCTGGGTTGTGCGTTATAAGCAGGGTGCGCTTGATGGACTAGCTATTTTGTTGGGCAGCGCCGCGGCAGTTTTTGAAGGGTACTTGTGTTTGCTGTTTACGTTGCCACTCTATTTCGTAGTTTTGCTTAGCGTCTTTGCCATACACGCATTACTACGAAAAGTGCTTGGCGAAGACAAAGCCAAAGTTGCGGGATTTTCCGCACCACTTCTCTTGTTTACGTTTGCACTGGAGGGTACATCTGAATCCCTGACCTTTGATCGTCAGCAAACGGTATTTGCCGAGACCTCCGTCGCTGCCAGTCCCTCATACATTAAACAAAGATTTTCACAGTCATTTGAGCTCGACCATCCGGGCTTTTCTATGCTTGGCCTTTTTCCCATGCCTGCTGAAGTGGAAAACAGTGCCCCGTTGATTGAGGGAAGTGTTCACCGCATCACATACCGGTATGCAGGGTGGGTGTTTTTCAATGTGCATGAGGGCTCTGTAGAGCTGGTGGTAGCCAAAGCAGGCCCAAACTATGTAACTGTCCACTACAGAAATGACGACAGCTATATCTCCAACTACCTGACATTACAGCGTGCCAGGTTGGAGATGCGGCCTCAGAGTGACGGGACAACTGCAGTTCGTTTGTACATCTCCTATCGACGAGATTTAGACCCTGCTTGGTACTTCGGCCCGCTCCAGAGGTTCGCGGTAAGACAGATGGCTGCCCACATTCTGGGGCACATGGCAGGCGGGCAAGAGAATGTATGAAAATCCTCGAATAAGAAATGCGAGAGCGAACCCCGTCGACGGAACAGTAGTGCTGGATGTCAAACAAACTGTATGGATGTTGAGCATGTGGGCCGGTACTGTGGCAGCAGGTACGCTGTATTTATCGCTGTCCGGACTGCTTTTGTTCTTGGTTACCTCGGCAATAACGCTTTGTGGTGGTCACTCGCTGGGCATGCACCGCAAGCTGATCCACAACAGTTTTGACTGTCCCGCGTGGTTAGAGCGAATCGGCGTCTACCTAGGAACGCTGGTGGGACTCGGAGGGCCATTCAAAATGGCGCACACGCACGACATGCGCGACTGGGCGCAGCGCCAAACGGCGTGTCACGATTATTTTGCTCACCGGGGCGGCATGCGAAGAGATGCTTGTTGGCAGCTATTTTGTCGCTTAGAACTTCAGCATCCACCGCAAATAGCGATGCCGAAAGCCGACGACTCATTCTATCAGTGGCTAGATCGATACCATTACTGGCAGCAGCTGCCTTGGGCAGTCATTTTCTTCCTGCTCGGAGGTTGGGGCTGGGTGCTTTGGGGCGTGTGCGCCCGAGTAGCCGTCAGTATGACTGGCCACTGGCTCGTTGGTTATTACGCGCATAATCAGGGCGGGCAGCATCATGTGGTGGAGGGTGCCGCTGTCCAAGGATACGATGTCCATTGGTGCGGTCTGATCACCTTTGGGGAATGTTGGCACAATAACCACCATGCCTTCCCAGGTTCGGCAAAGCTTGGGATTTTTCCTGGACAGTCAGATCCCGGCTGGTGGGTGCTGTGCATCTTGCAACGAACAGGGCTGGTTTGGAATCTCCGAGATTGGCAGTCGATACCGCAGCGGTCTGAACTTAAGCCTGTCAACAACGCGACAGGGATGCAAAACGGTTAAAAATCATGCTTGAGTGAGATTTGCTCAAGCTCCTTCTTAAGCATGCGCATAAATATAACTGGCGCGAACCAGGTGTACGCCACAAACCCCAACCAAAGTGCGGTGAGCACCGTTGATGCGCCGGCCATTTGCTGGTCCACCAAAAAGATCGTCATGGCGCGGTACAGCAAATACATGCCCAGCAGAATGACAATGGTGCGTCCCATGCCGCCAGCACCCACGGATTGATTGAAGCGCCACCATAGTCCCAAAAACCAATTGGATCTTGCTTTGATAGCGGTCAGCAAGCCCAAAGCGCTCTCATTCTCGGCGTTGTTGGCCAAAGCCCAGCGGCAATGCTGCATCGCATCCTGTATTTGATTGTCTGCGAGCAGGGCGTATCCCTTGGCGACTAACGCCTGGGTGTTCTGTGGCTCCAGTTGGAGTGCTTTGTCGGCGTACTCATAGCACTTGGCTCGCTCGCCCGCGCGTTGGCTAAATCTGGCTAGAGCGGCCCACACATTGGCACTTTCCGGATCCTTTGCGGCGGCTTCTTGCAGAAAAGACTGCGCCTGCTTTTTGTCGTTAGTGAGTTCGGCTATATCCGCTGCGGTTAGTAAAAAGCTGCTGGCATCTGGATTAATCTGTAGAGCCCGTGTGATATGTCGTTCTGCCCGCTCAAATTCGCGGCGGGCTAGTGCGACATGCGCTGCTGCGTATTGCACGTAGCTCTCTTCGGGATCTAACGCGAGCGCCTGTCCGGCCTCGTGGGCGGCTGCATGTAATCGCTTCTTGTCCACCAGGCCAAGGGCGAGAAGCGCATGGGCAACGGCCAGGTCCGGTTCGCTGCTCAGGACTTGTCGCAGGGTTTCAATGGCAGCATCGACCTGTCCTAACGCCAACTGCCGCTCGGCCGTATCTAGCAACTGTTCTGTTGGGAAATTCACAGGATCAGGCTCCAAATGCTGCCGTCAATTGCCGGTCCTATCAGGCGTGCTTCGAGAAAATACGCCGCGGCCAATACCCAAATCCCCGTATTGGGGACTTCCTGGTAATAGGAGAAAATCTCAAATGCGGGCGCTTGACGATAATAGAGCCAATAGGCGGCACCCAGCTTGATAGCTACCAAGCTCAAAATCAGGTATCTCAGCGTGCTCTCACCAATCCACTCAGAATACAGGGCAGTACCCAGCGCCCAGATAATGGCGAGTAGGGCGGGGAACACACCAATGGCTGCTATGGCCAGTAGCTTGCGCTTGGGTGCCCCCAGCGCGAATGCATTAAATGCAAACCAGGGAAACACCAGCCAGGAACCTACAAACATGATTCCGAGCAGCGGCCATACCGGATTGACTGCGAACCGGCTCAGGCCGCTCGGCCGAGGCTCATCAATGATTCTGTATGCCTGGGTGTTGGTCATTGCATCAATTCTTTGCGTTCTTTTTTAAGAAGTCTAATACGTCATCGTACTGGCCAGCCTCGTTCGCGTAGCGAGCATAGTTTCGAGCCGTAGTGAGCCACTCCAGCGTCGTAGGGCGGGTTTCACTGAGCGCCTGCTGCAGGTGGCTGTTGTTTATAAGCGTTTCTTCGCCGCTATCAATTGCCGCTTCGATAGCTTCGTCCACAGCGCTTTCTACCAAGTTACGCAAGTCCGCCCCGGAGAATCCTGAAGTGCGCTGGGCATAGGTTTGCAGCTTGATATCATCGGCAACGGGACGGTCCGCCAGCAGGTGGGCAAGAATCTCTTCGCGGGCTGGCCGGTCGGGTGGCGGCACAAACAGCACTCGGTCAAACCGACCGGGACGGCGAAAGGCAGGGTCAACATTCCAAGGCACATTGGTCGCCGCCAAAATCAAAACGCCATCATTGTTGTCAGAAAAACCGTCGAGTTCGGTCAGGAACTGACTAATTAGCTTGGCGGTGGACGACTCCCGCGCGAATTGGCGCTTGCCGCCCAAAGCTTCTACTTCGTCAAAAAACAAAACCGTGGGCGACTGCCGTCGTGCTTGTTCAAACAGCGCGTGGAGCTTGCGTTCTGATTCACCAATGTACATGTCCAGCACATCGGTAATCGCCACATTCATAAACGTCGCGCCGCACTCGCCAGCCGTAGCTCGGGCTAGCAGTGTCTTACCGCAGCCCGGTGGGCCGTACATGAGTATCCCACCGCCGGCAGAGCGCCGATACTTTTGGAATAAAGATGGCTTTTGGAAAGGCGTAATAATCTTGCGACGAATTTGCTTCTTGATTGCCTCTAGTCCGCCAACGTCTTTGAAAGTTATTCTCGACTGTTCCGGTGTAAGCAAGGTCACTACGTCTTCGGCATCGGTATCGTCATTGGCAATTGAGCGCAGCTTGGTGTCCCTGGCAGGTGCCTTTAGCGGCACCACGCGTCGATCCAGCTGGGACTCCAGTTGGGTATCCTGGATAGCAGGATTCTTGGCTAACGCGTCCTCGTATAACTGGCGTGCGGTATCTGCATCGCCCCGACGCAACGCGATCCAGCTCGTCACAATAGGTGCATTGGGGTGGTCAGACGGCACATATAGCTCGGCCAAATCCAAGCTATCCGAATCCAATAACGCCTTGGCGATATCAATCCGCAGCTGCTGGTCTAGCGTCTGAATCTCTATCCCCAGTCTCTCAAACTCTTCTACCAAATCGCTGGGCCTGTCAGCCTCGAGCATCGCCCGTGCCAACATTTTCTGTACCGCAGGGTTATCCGGCGTGTGCTCTAAGGCCGAAATGAGATCGGCAATGTGCGAATCTGACATGGGGCTAGGGTTTGGTTGCTGTGCTAGATGGGTCAGTCAAGTCCTTGCTGAGATCCCAGGCATCAATCCAGATAACGGCTTCTGGCTGCATGTCAAAGTCTTGGTCTAAGCGTCGCTCAAAGTCGGGCATGTGGCCGGCACCGTAAAAGATGGCGATATTGGATTTTCCAGCGTTGATTTGTTCTCGCAAGACCTCCAGGGCTGCTTTGTTGCGTTCGCCAATGAGCGTTGACCCACCCTGGCCCTCAAACATCATGGCCGCAGTCGCCGGGTCTGCAAATTGTCTTGCCATAAGTACCTTCATTGCATGCTCGGTATCGTCAGCCATCAATGCTTTGAGTAAGTCATAGTCGCTTACTGCAGCTTTGCCTTGATGCTGCAATGCCATGCCGCCAAAAATCATTTTAAGGAACATGCCAAGCATGGACTCGCCTCTAGCATCCATGGACTGCGAAAACTCTTCTGGCGACAAATCAGCATGCACCAGGTTGGGCGCAAGATAATCGACTTCTTCCAGTTGAAAGCTTAAGCCTAGTCCGTTTTTCAGCATGCGCTGGACGCCAGATACGACTCCCTTAGGCTTCGCTTGTTGGTTGATGCGGTCGAGGTGGTCATCGTCTGCAACCAGCTCATACAACACGGCATCGTAGTTTTTGAAGCGCTCGTTGAGCTCAGCGTAATAGCTTTTGTCGCCAATATGAACGGCACCAATCACGTCTACGGTGACATCCGAGCCACTGCGTGGTCGATATCGAACCAATGCGACTTGCAGCGCGGTAGGTGTGCTGCCCTGCTTGGAAAGCTGCATAAAGGATGGGGTTTTACTGGAGTTTGCCAGCGCATCGGCCGCATTATTGGCATGGGCAGTTTGCGCTAAAGCATAGAATGCAACTAGCAAGGCAGACAGAACGTGCTTCATTACGGGATATCCTGAGCTTAAGAATTGCGAATGATCAAAGATGGTACTGCGTCAGCGCGAATTCAATCAACGTTCAATCCCATGGAAACTGGCCGGGTGCAAGGCTGCATACTAGAATAGCCCCATGCGACTCGTCCGAATAGCTGCCGCAGCGCCCATTCTTTTGTTTGCTCTGTTAATCATGAGCTTGGGCCTGGTTGCGCTCAAAAGCGAAACCACAACAGAGTTACTGCGATTGGTGACTACTTTGTTGGGGCTCAATGGCGCGTTGTTGCTTGCGGCGCTTGCGCTCGCTTGGTGGCGACCCTGTACGGCTGCGCTACGCGCCGCGCAGTTTGCCTTGGCGGGGATTATGACCACGTTCATTCTTAGCAGTCTGAACGGCTTATAAGCAGGCCCGGTCAGCGCCTGGGCTGTTTTGCCGGTGATAGCTGTTGCCGGCGGGTGTTTTTTCCTTATTGGTTACATCAATCGCACTTCCCCCAAACCTGCCAGTTCGATATCCAACAACCCCCATTGAGTGCATTCCGCGTTAGTTGCCTGTAAGCGAAGCACGCAACGATGGGAGCAAGATTATGGGGCGACGAACAAATTACCGGGCCGCAGACGACAGTGAAATCAACATCACCCCCATGTTGGACATTGTTTTTATCATGCTGATTTTCTTTATCGTCACTACGTCCTTCGTGCGAGAAGAAGCAATAGATGTGGCTCGCCCAACCAAGTCTAGTAGCCAGGAAACGCCTAAGACCTCAACGGTAGTTCAAGTTCGCGCGGACGGCGCATTTCTGGTGGCAGGCCGAGAGGTAAGTTTTGATCATTTGCGGGTGGCCCTGGAGCCCCTCTACGCCCGCAACCCGGATGAGCCTCTGGCAATCATTGGGGAATCAGGCAGCCAGGTAGGTAATGTGGTGCGAGCGCTGGATGTGGCTAAATCCATTGGCTTTGCACAAATCAGTGTGGCGGCCGAGGCGCGATAGGTGGACAGCTATTCTGGTTGCTTGCTGCGCTGGGAATCATCTGTGGCTTCATCGCATTGAGATGTGGCCTCTGACTCCTCGCATTTTGCTTTCTCGTCCTGCACCGCTTCTTCCACCGATTCAAAGCGTTGATCACGGTCCGCCACTTCATCCAGCAGCCCCGCCAGTCTCAGGCGTGCCTGCAGCCGACGGTTCATTGTGCTCACTTTCAATTCACAGCCTTGTTCGGCCAAGTCTTCCCGTACCCGTATCAACATCGCTACGGCGGTGCTATCCATCGTGCCAACAGAGCGCATATCTAAGATGATTGCCCGGTCAGGATATTCTTCCGCGTATCTATGAATTTGCGCTTCGCAATAGCCGGCGTTGCCGAAATAAATTTCTTCGTCGATACGGATTGCAACGGGATGATCTGTGTCTTCGTCGTTGCCATTGGTTCGGTCAACTACCTGTGGTCGCCGCACGTCGCGGAATGTGCCAGAGGCCTCAATCTCACCAACTCGGACAACTCGGGGCTGGCTGGTGCGATAGAGGTAGTAACCTAGCGACGTGAGTGCTCCAGCAACGATGCCGGTTTGAATGCCCAGAAATAGCACCAGGACAACTGTGACCGATAGTGCGACCGCGTCGCCCAGATGAAATTTGAATGGCCTTTTGATGCGTTCGACGTCGATGATGCCTGGTAGGGCGCTAATAATCAGTGCGGCCAATAATGCTTTCGGTAAGTACTGCAGTAAATTGCCAGCGAATATAAGCGTCCCGCCAGCCAGCAGCCCACCAGCCAGTGCGGCAAGCGGGGTTCTCGCATTAACTTCAGCCAAAATGGCACTGCGGCTGACGCTAATGCCCACTGGCATGCCCGAGAAAAAACCCGAAGCGATGTTTGCAGTACCTAGCGACCCCGCGTGGAAATCTACTGGGCGTCGGTCGTCGGGATCGTCACTGGTGGACATTTGTACGCCACGCGCGACCACCAATGCCAATCCAGCGATGGCCAGGGCGTCCGGCAAAACCACCTTTAGCGCGGGTAATAAACCCGCAACGGGTAGCAAGTTCATCCCTTCTAGCTTGACAGGTTTAACGGTCGCAACCTGTATATCAGGGACGAAGGCAACCAGCACTCCCGCCGCTACCACCAAAAGCAGCGGCATGGCTCGGCGCAAAATAAACGCCAGAAAGCCCGATCCAAGGAAATCGGCTAGCCTGTTTCTCGTCACCAGCAGGGCTAACGCAATGCTTGCAATGGTGAGGTCGACTAATTGAATACTGTGGCGCTGCTCCCACAGATTCATAAGGCTTATATGCAAGGCGCTTTCCGAACTGGCCGCCACGCCCAAGAAGGGGGCCAGCTGACTCACTCCTATAAGTACCGCTGCCGCGGTGATAAAGCCTGTAAGCACAGGTTCAGATACAAAATGCACCAAGAATCCTAGCCGGGCAATTCCCATAATCAGGAGCGCGATGCCTGCGGTGAATGCAAGCATTGAGCCTGCCAATACGTCGGGTGGTAGCTCTGAGGTCAAGCGGCCCGCAGACTCAGCAGCCATTAGCGCCAGCAATGCGACAGGGCCTACCGACAAATACCTGGTGCCGCCTAGCGCTAGAAAGCCTATGGGGCCTGCGATGGCAGCCACTGCACCCGCAGAAGCGGGCATGCCCGCCAGGGCGGCATATGCGATAGCCTGAGGAATAAGGAGTATTGCAATGGAGCCTGCGGCGACGCTGTCAGCCTGCAGCGTACTGCGGTTTACGCCCTGCCAGGCAGCATAATTGTGGGGCAGCGACATTTTCACAGGACGATTTTAAGGCCAAGGTGCGTTGTTCGTGTGAAGGTGTCTACAGCAATTCCACGCAGCTACTCTAGAATTCTCGCTATTACAGGAGGAGCAAACATGTTTAAGACTATGGCGATGGCCGCGTCAATGTGGCTGGTACTGTCTTTGGGTACAGCCCAGGCTGACAATACGTGGGTTACCAAGGACAGCTCTTACGACGTTACGACGACTCTGGATCGGCTAGAGCAAGTGCTGGAGAGTAAAGGTATCGGCGTGATGGCACGCATTGATCATCAACAAAATGCCGAGTCAGTGGACCTTGAATTGCGCCCGACCCAGGTTCTCATATTCGGCAATCCGAAAGTGGGCACCCTGGTCATGCAGGCCAATCAGAATGCGGCAATCGATCTGCCCATGAAGGTCTTGGCTTATGAAAAAGAGAATGGCGATGTGTGTATCAGCTACTTACATCCCCATGCGCTGGCGAATCGGTGGGGCCTGGACCACGATCATGCGGCAATCCAGAAAATGACTGCAGCATTAGATAATCTGACAAACGCCGCGCTGGAATAGCGATCAGCGTCTAGACGCTAGCTTGTCCGCCATCCGAGTGGGCTCAGGCAGCTTGAACTTGGTGGTACAGCGAAGCACCAGATCAACTGCTTGATTGATGGTGATGCGATGGCCAGGGCTGACAAAAACGGGTTTGGTGCCGACCCGCGTCCGCACCACAGCGCCAAGCTGGGTGGCACCTTCGGTCAACGGCGCTTTGGCTCCTTTTTGGTCCTCGGGTTCATCATAGTCGCCCACCAGCCGAGATTTCGCTATTCCAATGCTGGGCACGTCCAGCAGCAGTCCAATGTGGGTAGCAATTCCAACACGGCGCGGGTGTGCGATTCCCTGCCCGTCACACATCACCAGGTCGGGTGGCTGGGATAATTGTTCTAGCGCCTGCAATATTGCAGGCGCCTCGCGAAAGGAAAGCAGACCAGGGACGTAGGGAAACGTTGTGGGAAGCCTGGCAACTGCTGATTCTGCTACTGTCAGATCCTCCAGTCGCATCAGGACTACCGCAGCTCTGGTGGTGTGACCGGAATCTTCAAAACCCACATCTACCCCGGCAATCCATTCTGGATCTCCAGCCAACGGTTCCAGACGCACATCGTGGCCAAGCTTGGTTTGCAAGGCGCGAGCCTGGGCAGGTTTAAGATTCCAATCGTGATGCATGGCTTGTTACAGGTTTCTTCTGGGCGGGATCAATGTATTGCCTAACAGCAACCCGCCAACTAACGATGCCAATACTAGAGCGACCGATACCGCGGCATCAATGCCATCAGTGACATTGCGCGAGAAAAGCAAAGTGAGTGCCCGATAGCCAAGACTACCAGGGACCAAAAGAATGATGCCCGGTAATCGCAGGATGGTGCCGGGTCGATTAAACAAACGGCCATAGAAATTGGACAGGGCAGCCACTACCAATGCGGCCAGGAACACGCCTAACTCAGGTCCGATCCATTCGGTTCCGAAATAACTGGTCAGATACGCGGCTAATGCTGCTGTTACCACGGCAATATAGTCCTTCAGCATCGCATTAAACAGAACTGCGAACGCAAAGCCAGCTGCAACCAGAATTGCCCAGGAAAACCAGTCCGGCGATACGGATTGTGGAGCTTGCATAGCCTCCCGGCCAAAACCTAGACCCTGCATAGCCTGCGTGGCCAATAGCACGCCGAGCGCGAGCTTGATCAGGATTACGCTGGCCCCCGCAAGCCGGTTGGTGCCTGAGGCGAGGTGGCCGGTAGAAAGCTCAGTGATGGCAACGGTCAGGTCCAAACCAGGCATCAAAATAATTAAAGATGCCACTACGATATTTGCCACCTGTGCGCCGCCGAATGCATGTGCGGCCAAATAGGCCAGCACCGTGATCAGTGCGGCTACGATCGGTTCGAAGGAACCAGACTCTTGCAGTTTTCTACCCATCAGCATAGAAAAACCACCGGTGAACAAAGCCAGTACTGCTGCTATGCCAACGTCTGTCCAGGTGCCACCCAGTAGCTTTGCGACGGCGCTACCCACAACAGCCCAGCTTAACAACTGGACCGGCCAGGGCATAAATGCCCCAGTGCGCGCAATCTCTCGCAGACTGTTGATGCCCTCGTCAACGCTCATGCTGCCATCGGTTACAGATTCGGCGATCGCGTCGGTCTGAGCCAGTTTGCCGACGTCTACGGTGCCGGGTTGTAGCCGTAGCAAATGGGTTGGCGCATCGCTAGATTCGTCATCGGTGGCGTTGAAAGACAGAAAAACGCTGGTAGGAGTAGAGAACACATCTACGCGCAGACCCAGTCGCTGCGCCGCCGCACCTACCGCGGTTTCTAAACGATGGGCTGCAGTTCCGTATTGATGTAGCGTCCGCGCCAATAGCCGGATAAACCGCATGCGTGTGGGATCGTCTTGGCTCAAGTCGTTGGCACCCAAAACCGAGATTGTACTTGGTATACGGCCGGATTAAACCGGCCAGGTATACCTAATCTTCGTTGGCACTCAGGTATTCGGCGATGTGCTTGAGTGTTACCGGCTTTACGAAGTAGTGGTCAAACAGCTTTTGATCGGAATCATTCTTTGCCGCGTCGCGACCATAGCCGGTAATTGCGCAAATAGCCGTATCTGTGCCGGCCTTTCTGATTGCGCGCGCAACTTCAAACCCATCGATGTCAGGTAAGCCAATATCCAGCAAGATAAGATCAAAATGCTCAGCGGTTGCGGCTTCAATACCCGCCTCGCCAGTAAACACGGGCTTAACATGTGCGCCTA
>CAZVYE010000010.1:0-39947 GCA_964630895.1 uncultured Gammaproteobacteria bacterium
GGGTTCGAACGCAGTTCGCTTTTCCGCTACGCCATCCGTGGCTCTACAGCAAAGTCCGGGGCTACGCCTCCACGCTCTGCCCGCGATCAGGGACAGAGCAGCGGTAGCACTCTGTCCAGGAACCTGGTCGCCCTACACGGCCCACCATTTTCCCCCTTTTGTTCCATATCGACTCCGATCTCTAGGCTTTCGCAAGAAAGTTATCGGGTTCGAACGCAGTTCGCTTTGCTGCTCCGCCATCCGTGGCGTCTCGAAAAAGTCCAGGGCTAACCAACTTATTCTCATAGAGGTTGGTGGTTGTCTTAAGCCGAATATCGACCCGCTTTTGAGATGACTGGAAAGATCAGGCAGTTTGCAAATTCAGCTGGCTGGATAGACGCTCCCAGCCGGCTACAACTGAATCCACTTCCAAGTCCAGCATGCGGTAATCTGGATGGAATCCCCCAGCATTCGGGGACGCGTCTTCTGGATAGGCGCACACGGTCTCTATCGGCCCATTGGTTCGCGGTCCAAACTTTCTGACGTCAGTCCCAGCAAACATGACCAGCATGGGGCAATCCAATGCGCCAGCCAGATGGGCCGGACCTGTGTCTACACTAATCATAGCCAGGGCCCTATCACAAAGCGCCATCAGCCGCGTAAGCGGCAGATCATCGGCGGCGGCAAGTGTTTTTGCCTTAGCCAAGCTCGATATGGTCTGGGCGATCTTTTGCTCGGCAGGCACACCGCAAATTACAAATGTCGCCTCTGGTACCTGCTCGGAGCATCGATCGATGAGTTTGGCCCAGCGTTCCGGGGGCCAGTACTTGTGATTGCTACTGCGGTCGCTGGGACGCCAGGACATGGTCCTCTTGTTGCCCGGCTGCACCAAGACCAGCGGCCTATCCACCAAGCCGTGCTTTTCGAGCCATTGCTGCAAATCATCCTGATGCAGCAACGAACGATCTAGTCGAGGCACGATCTTCTCAATGCTAAGTTCCACAGACGGGTACGCGTCAGAAAATGCCGTGGCGGCAAACTGACAGCCGCGATCTACCACGTGATTTGTCCAATGCATTAATTCGCTGCTGATTATCTGCCACTGAGATGCATCGATTTCAGCTTTGCCAAGCAGGTCAGGAATCTTGTTGGAAGGCTCAAAAACAAATACAGGTTGGCCCGACCGCTTCTTCAACATGGCTACCCCCTGTTGCTTTGAACGTGACAGCCATAATGGTCTGCGACGAGTGCCTGCCAGCACCAGGCATTCGGCAATATGTGGGCTGTGGTCGAGAATATCTTTCGACCACCCGCCGGAAGTAATCACATCTACTTTGTGGCCAAACCGACGCGCAAGCACCTCCAGCGCGGGTAAAAACATTATCGTGTCGCCGAGCGCGCCGAAACGCGCGGCAATGGGTATAACTTGCATCCGAACTCCTGCTTGGATGTTTTTTTAAGATCGCGAATTTCTCGACGCCTGGAAAAGGAATCGACGAGAGAGATTATGCCCGTTAGTCGCCGTCGGAAGATAGCCGCGGCGAGTCAGTGGCGAGTATAAGAAAAGCCAAACCTCTTTTGCTTAGAGCCATTTTTTGCGCCAGAAATAGTAAATGAGGCCCAGCACCATGACCGCCATAAGCCCAAGTGCAGCGGGGTAACCGTATCTCCAGCTTAGTTCGGGCATGTTCCAAGGTGAGCTGGTATCAAAGTTCATACCATACAGTCCGGTAACGAAACTCAACGGAATGAAGATTGTGGCGATGATAGTCAGGACCTTCATTACCTCATTCATGCGATTGCTCATGGCCGAGAGGTACATATCGATCAGTCCCGCTGCAAGCTCGCGATAGGTTTCGATGATGTCCATCAATTGAATGGCATGGTCGTATGCATCGCGCAGATAGACCTGGGTCTGCTCTGAAACCAATCCACTTTCGTGTCGGATCATTGCATTGAGCATTTCTCGTTGCGGCCAGACGGCGCGCCGCAGCGACAGGAGTTCACGCTTGATATCGTGCAGCTCGGTGACAATCGCTTGGGTTGGGTTTCGAAATATTTCGTCATCCAGGTCTTCCAGCCGATCGCCACGCAGCTCCAGCGCAGGGAAGTAGCCGTCCACTACAGCATCGAGCAGTGCGTAAGCCAGATAATCGCAGCCATAAGTGCGGATTCTTGTTCCACTGCGTTCCATGCGCTCTCTGATGGGCTCAAACACGTCGCCTGAGCGCTCTTGGAATGTAATAACAAAACCACTGCCCAAAACCAGCGATACTTGTTCGGCGGATGGGTGCGCAGGCTTGGCTAGCATTCGCGTCACCACGTAGAGCATGTCCGGATATTCTTCGGTTTTCGGGCGCTGCGTGACATTTACGATGTCTTCCAAGACCAGCGGATGAATGTCAAAGAGCGTGCCGATGTGAGTCAACAGGTCAGTGTCGCCCAGGCCAACCACGTTAATCCAGATTTTGCGTTCGTCATCCCTGGCTGCCGCTATCTGCTCGTGGCTTGCGTGTTCTACGGTGTCTACGTCGGTTTCGTCATACGCAACAATGGTCACCACGGGAGGTGGTGCTGTTGGGTCGGCAACAAGTACGCCAGGAGAGGTTCCGGGTTTGCTGCGAGGTTTGAGTCGAAAAATCGACTCAGTTGCCTTAATTGCTTTGGGAATTATTCGAACCATGCCCAAAGCATACGCCATGGGCCGGCTCGGAAAAATAGTTTGTGCGTATTAGCTCGCAAGCAGGCTGCGTAACATCCACGCGGTCTTTTCGTGGATTTGCATACGCTGGGTCAATAAGTCCGCTGAGGGCTCGTCCCCGGCCTCATCAGCTGCGGCAAATGCGCTACGTGCAGTGCGAGCCACTGCTTCGTGACCGGCAACCAGCTGTTCAATCATTTGCTCTGCTGCAGGGTGCCCAGTCTCCTCTTCAATAGAAGACAATTCGGAAAACTGTTTGTATGATCCGGGCGCGACAACGCCCAAGGCTCGAATGCGCTCGGCAATTTCATCTACTGCTGCAGCCAGTTCGGTATATTGCTCTTCGAACATATTGTGCAGCGTTGCGAACATTGGACCAGTAACGTTCCAGTGAAAGTTGTGGGTCTTGATGTACAGCGTATAGCTATCGGCTAATAGTCTTGATAAGCCGTCTGCAATACGTTCGCGCTGTTCGGAATTGATTCCTATATTTATTTCCATTAGTTACCTCAAATAATTAAAAGTTTTAATCGATGTACGTTATTTTAAACGCCCATTATTCATATATAAAATGAATTGTTTGTATTGTGTCGATAGATAATATCAATAAGGATCTTCCTCAGGAACGAATTCAAGGTATCGAGCGCGCGCTGCAAAGCGTGACCGGTAAAGATCGTTCATTTGCCGTCAAGAAACTGCAAATGATCCGAACCCGCCTGGAAAATGGTCAGCCCGTAGACAAAGCTCTGGATGCGGTAGAGCAACGCCTGCTCCCGCTAATTGAACGCTCACGGAGCAAATCGGAGAAGGAATGGCAAATTTCGTATCCCGATGAGCTTCCCATTTCTGATGCGTCGGACGAAATTCTCAAACTCATAGAAAGCGAGGATCCGGAGCACCAGGTGATCGTCATTGCCGGCGAAACCGGTAGCGGTAAGACCACGCAGATACCCAAGATGTGTCTGCAGGCCGGGCGCGGTGTCCATGGTCAGATTGGTTGTACACAGCCACGGAGAATTGCTGCTCGCGCAGTCGCGTCCAGACTGGCGGAAGAACTGGGTACCCAAGTCGGTGAGGAAGTGGGCTACCAGGTGCGATTTGATGATCGCTCTTCAAAAGACGGCTTCATCAAGGTCATGACCGATGGTGTTTTGCTTGCCGAAACCCAGGCCGACGCGGCTTTGCAGCGCTATGACACGTTGATTATCGACGAAGCTCATGAGCGCAGCCTCAATATCGATTTCCTGCTTGGATATTTGCAGCGACTCCGGGAACGCCGATCCGATCTAAAAATCATAATTACCTCTGCGACAATAGACACCGAGCGTTTTGCGCTGCACTTTGCCTACGCAAGTAAGCCTGCGCCTATTGTTGAGGTCTCCGGCCGGACTTATCCGGTTGAGGTGCGCTATCGGCCCCTTGAAGACCCGGATGAGGACAGCGCCATGTCTTTGGAGGAAGGCATCGTCAACGCCGTTGCTGAGCTTTCTCGAATCGATCCGATGGGCGATATGCTGATTTTTTTGCCAGGCGAACGGGATATTGCGGACGCTGGCAAAGCGCTGGCCAAAGCGAATCTGCGGCACACAGAAGTGTTGCCGCTACTGGCGCGCTTAAGCAGCGCCGAGCAGCAGCGTATTTTCCATCCTGGCAAAGCGCGTCGAATTATCCTGGCAACCAACATTGCGGAAACATCGCTGACGGTTCCCCGAATTAAATTTGTTGTTGATTCCGGCTTGGCGCGAATTAGTCGCTATAGTCACCGCAGCAAGATGCAGCGTCTTCCTATCGAACCTGTCTCTCAGGCAAGCGCTAATCAGCGTGCTGGACGCTGCGGCAGATTGGGTCCGGGCATTTGTATTCGCTTGTTCGACGAAGAAGATTTTAGCCTGCGACGCGAGTTTACCGAACCAGAAATCGTGCGTACGGATCTGGCGACAGTCATCCTGCAAATGAAACAGCTTGGCTTGGGCGACATTGAAGCGTTTCCATTTCTCGACACGCCGGATCGACGCCTGATTAAAGACGGCTTACAGACGCTGCTGGAGATTCAGGCGTTGGACTCACGCCACCAGCTGACCAATTTGGGGCGTCAAATTGCGCGAGTCCCTCTGGATGTGCGGTTAGCGCGAATTCTGCTGGCGGGCTCAGAGTTTAGTGTCCCCTATGCCTTGCGGGTCATCGCTGCGGGCCTGGCGATCCAGGATCCTCGCGAGCGGCCTATGGATAAACAGCAGGCTGCAGATCAAGCCCACGACCAATGGCAATATGCGAAGTCCGATTTTATTGGTCTGCTCAAACTTTGGGCGCACTGGCAGCAAGTTCGATCTGACTTGGGAACCAATCAGCAACGCAAATGGTGTAAGGAAAACTTTCTGCATTTCATGCGCATGCGCGAATGGACCGATTTAGTGCGCCAGCTAAGTGAATTTCAAAGCCCATCTCAAAGTGCAACAAAACCAAAGCGCAGCGACCGCGACCTTGATGTTGGGCATGAGGACGGTGTTAAAGCCATTTACGAACCGGTGCATAGAGCGGTTTTAACGGGATTTGCCAGTCAGGTGGGAATGCGTACGGATGACGGATACTTGGGTGCCAGGTCTCGTAAATTTTTCCTGTTTCCTGGGTCGGCAGTATTCGGGGCACGTCCAAACTGGGTTGTCACCGCTTTTATCGTAGAAACCACGAAAGTCTATGCCAGGACCGTGGGTCAGATCGAGGCAAGGTGGATCGAAGAGGCTGCCCGGCATCTGCTCAAGCAAAGGGTCTTCGATCCGTTCTGGAGTTCCCGTCAGGGGCGCGTGATGGGCTACGAACAACTGACCCTGTATGGCATTCCGTTGGTTATGCAGCGGCGCATTCACTACGGTCCTCACGACCCAGAGCAATCTCGCGAGCTGTTTATTTTGCATGCTTTGGTGCGCAACGAATCCTCTATGAAATACCCATTTCTGGAGCAAAACCAAGCGCTGCGCGCGGACGTTGCTGCGGAAGAGGATAAGCGTCGTCGTCGCGACTTGTCGGCTGACGAACATCATCTTGCCCAACTTTTCTCCAGCCTTTTGCCCGCAGACATTTATACCGTTAAGGCGTTTAGAAAATGGTTCGAAGCGCTGGCAAAATCGAAACAGTCTCGGTTCCAGTTTGCGTTGGACGATGTGCTGCAATCGGCGGACGAGTTACCCGATGCCGAAGATTTTCCAGAGCAGCTTAAGGTGGGGCAGGGCGCGTATCCACTGGCTTACGCTCTGGCACCTGGGACGAAACAGGATGGCGTGACGCTGACGGTGCCTTTGCACCTGTTAAACAGTCTCTCAGACGTTGAAGCTTCATGGATGGTGCCAGGGTTGCTGCACGAAAAGGTGGTGGCACTGATTAAATCGCTGCCCAAATCACAGCGTCGGTTATTTGTACCTGCCCCAGATGTGGCAAAAGCATTCTGCGACAGCAACCCAGACCGAAGTGTTTCACTGGAGCAGGCGCTGGCCGAATATTTGAGTGCTCGAGAAAATGTTCTTCTAGAACCTTCGATATTTCGCCAGGCCGCTTTGCCAGAGCACTTGCGAGTGCGCTACGCCGTGGAAGAAGATGGCGAAATCGTTGATGCCTCTCGAGACTTAGTCGCTCTGCAGGAGCGCCATGGCGAGCAGGCCCGAAAGGCGTTCTTGGAGTTTGCCGGCACGGACTTCCTGTTGGATGGACTGACCAATTGGACCATCGACGCCCTTCCTGAATCTGTGGAGATGGACAGTGGCGCTACGGCGTATCCGGCTATTGTGGACCAGGAAGACGCAGTGGGCGTCAGATTGTTCGAAGATCAAGAGATGGCTGCCTCTTACCACCGCTATGGTTTACATCGCTTGCTGCAGTTGCAGTTGCCGGACAAATTTCGCTATATAGGACGACAGGTAACGTCACGCTCAACGCTGGCCATGCAATACGGTCTGCTGGACTCGCTGAATGCACTGCAGAGTGATCTGCGTTCAGCTGTGGCTTTGGAACTGGTAGACCGGTATGGCCAGAATGTCAGGGATGCGGATGCATTTTCCGACCTGATAAAGCTCGCCAGGACCCATGCTGTCTCGGTTGGCCAGGAACTTATTGAACTGGCTCGGGAGTCTTTCGAGGAATTTCATCGAACGCGATTGCTGCTCACGGATGACCTGGAGTCGCGTATACCGTCGATGGTGCATGACATTGAAAGCCAGCTTGGTTACTTGATTTATCCCGGCTTTCTTACCGAAGTACCGTTACATCAACTGGGTCACTATCCTCGCTATCTGCAGGCGGTTCAGCGCCGCATCGAGTCAGCAACGCTTGAGCCAGCCAAAGAACATAGTCGCATGCAGCAGGTTGAAGGGTTTTGGAATGACTACCTTGAGCGTGTGGCTGAGCTGGAAGAATATCCGCCTTCACTGGATCAGTTTCACTGGCTGCTGGAAGAATATCGGGTGTCCCTGTTCGCGCAGCCTATGAAAACTGCGGAGAAAGTTTCCGCCAAAAGACTTAAGCAACATTGGAAACAGATTCCGCAACCGTGAGCGTGCAGACCGTAAGCCATCGCAATGTACTGAACATCGCGGTGCCCATGATGATCACCAATATCACAGTGCCTTTGATTGGCATGGTGGATACAGCCGTTATGGGGCATCTGCCTTCGCCACACTACATTGGCGCGGTGGCTGTGGGTGCCATGGTGTTTTCATTCGTCTTTTGGGGCTTTGGTTTCTTGCGTATGGGAACTACCGGGCTCATTGCGCAGGCCAGCGGCAAGGACTCCAGCCTTGAGGTAGCCCAGCGCCTGGGCCAGGGTTTGGTGCTGGCCCTGGCCATCAGCGCGCTCTTGCTGCTGTTGCAGTGGCCAATAATTACCCTTGGTCTGCAGATTATTGATGCAAGCGAGCAAGTTGAAAGTGCGGCAGCAGCCTACTTCAATGTTCGCATCTGGGCGGCGCCGGCAACCTTGGTTTCGTATGTGCTACTCGGATATTTTCTTGGTCAGGGTCGGGTCCGGGTGCCGCTCGCAATGACCGTGGTGGCCAACATCACCAATGTCATTCTTGATATCGTATTTGTTGTGGGTTTGGGCTGGGGCGTGATTGGAGTGGCTGCTGCGTCGGTTGTGGGTGAGGTTGCGGCGGTTGCTGTTGGCGGATTTGTGCTACTCCGATCCCCTGAAAGCGAGGGCCTGTTTTCAGTGCTGCAAAAGTTTCGAGCGCTACCAGATTGGCGGGGGTTTTTCAGTGTCAACAGCAACATTATGGTCCGAACCATTTGCCTGATATTTGCGTTCGCATTCTTCACCGCTCAGGGAGCGGAGTTTGGTGAAGTGATACTGGCAGCTAATGCGGTGCTGCTGCAGTTTCAAAACCTGATGGCATATGTCCTGGATGGGTTTGCGCATGCCGCCGAAGTGCTGGTAGGCAAAGCAGTAGGGCGGGGTAATCGCAATCAGTTTCGGCGCGCAGTAAGGTTAACGGGTTTTTGGAGTCTGGCGGTAGCGCTGGTTTTTAGCGGCGTGTTTTTGCTGGCAGGCGATGCCATTATTGCGTTGCTAACGGACCTTGCAACGGTACGCATGGCGGCCGAGTCGTATCTGATATGGGCGATCGCTTCGCCGCTGATCTCAGTCTGGTCATTCTGGCTGGACGGCGTTTTTATTGGTGCAACCAGAACGCGCGACATGCGAAACACCATGCTGATTTCGACTTTCTGTCTGTACTTACCTGCTTGGTATTTCAGTCAGCATTGGGGTAATCATGGTCTGTGGTTGGCACTGATGGTCTATATGGCGGGGAGAGGAATTACCATGGGGTGGATACACCTGCGCCACCAATGGGCGCAGGACGCAATTTAAGCTGCCTCTCAGCGCTTACTTAATCCGGGTAACTTTGACGCCGCGGCCGCCTGCTTTTAGATACAGCTTCCAGGATCCCATAGTCCGGGGTCTGATGATGACCTCGGGGCTGTCGCCGGAAAATCGATACGATCCAGAGCCAACTTGCTGCCAGATCTGGCCGTTCTTCAGCACAAACTTAGTACGTCCGGTCCATCCGGTAAACGGCCCGTCTATGGCGCTTTCGATCTCTTTACGTGGCCCTTCCTTGGGTCTGAAGCCAATGGATTCATCGCCATTTTCTTCATCCAGTCTCGCTACCAACTCATCGTGTGCATCATTTAGCCAGGCGTTTAGAAATCTAAGCTCGTTGGAGTCAAGCTTATCCAGACCGGCTCGCTTGAACTCTTCAGCAGTCATTCTGTCTTGCACTGGCGCATCCTGACCTGCAATCGCCGCAGATGCAGTAGCAACCAAGAGTATTGCCGCAATGGCTAAACGCGTCTTCATGCAATGATTCCTTTCAACCCAAAACGGGTAGTTTAGCCTGAACGCTGTGACCAATCGACAGCCACGTCAAATTAGCAACAAATCCATTGATTTTGATCACATAAAACGGGTTTGAAGGGCCGGCGCCTGGAGCAGTTGGCTGGCCGCTTAGGCCGGTTCACAAAAATTGGCCTTAAGTCCGTGTAAGCTAAACAAAAGTTTAACGGATAAATAACCGGTGCGTGATAATCTCTGCGAGCCTCGGGACGGCGCATAATGCGCGACGGGCGGTCGCGTTTTAATGCAGTAAAATGCAATAAGATGCTACAATAATTAAGTGTGTGTCTTTTAATAAGAGCAGTAATGCCGCATTCACACGCTGTAACAGACGATTACAACAAAACAACAGCCTATCAGGGCAACGGGCGGAATGATGTCGACATACAAGAAAAATATAGTTCGGCCGGCGATGGCACTAGGGGCAATAGCCTTGTGCGCAGGGTCTTTAGACGCATTCGCCGCCGACACAAATAAGGCACGCGAGTTGCGTATTCTGCGCAACGATGCCGGAACTTTGGTGCAAGCCATCAAAGTAGATTCCTGGAGCCTGGATCCAGCAACAGGCGTTCTCCAGGTACAATCCAAATCCAAAGACCGCATGTGTGCGGGCGCCATGCGAGCCACCAAGGGTCAGCAGGCGCTGATTCTGGACGGTAATAATTACGCGCTGGAACGCATTGAGGCATCTTCCGAAGATGGCTCGGTTATCACGGTTCGACCCGCTGCGGGCGGTTTGTTCCCATTTTGTCAATCCAAAGCCAAACTTGCGGCGATGTTTTCGTCGAAGTCGGCGATAGTACCGAAAGGCGCAACCGCGCTAAGTTTTGCAATTGATGCGCTGCAGCCCAATGGCGCTAACCTGGTTCAGTCGCTACCAGTAGTTGGCAACATTACGTTTGACGTGGCTGCATCGCCCTCACAGGTGGATTTGACGCTAGCGCAAAACGTAATGTGTCTGCAATCCGAGGCTGCCTCAACTGGTGTGGCAATCAATCTCACAGATACCAATAATCTTTCTACCGTGCTGCGGGGATTCGAATCGGTAACTTACGCGCCAGCTTTGAATGACCAGACCCTGACAGCAATCACCAGCTCTAACATCCAGTGCATGGCCGTGCCTGCCTCGCTTGGCGTGAAAGAGGCCAGCGCAACTGGCACTTACGCTTGTGACCCTTCGGATTCTATATTCGCCGGCACATTCGAAAACGTAGGTGCTAACACTCCAGCAAACGGAAACCTGCAGGTAAACATGCAACTGATGCAGAATCCGACGCCTGCCAGTGGATCAGACGAGAACATCATCTATCGCGTCGTGGTTCAAAACTGCGGAGCGGATACGGTAAATCAGGCTGTGATCAGAGATTACTTCCCAATGGTTGGAAGCAGCACGCTCAACACCGGAACATATCAGTGTATCGAAGGATGCTCTGGCGGCGGCGCTGGTTACATCAACGAAGCTGTGGGCGCGATGGCACCAGGCGATAGGGTCGTGATCGAAGCGACGCGGGACTTGGTCAACGGCGGTGCCGGCGGCCAGCTTCCGGTTACCATAGCGACCGCATCTCCTGGTGATATGGATACGCTGACGACCAACAACATTAAGACTTGGGATGTCCAGATTCTGGATACCAATAATGTTGCGCCCAGTGTTTCGGTAACCGGCTCGCTTACCAGCGTGGATGAGGATAGCGGGACCTCGGCTGCCTCAGGCGTAACAATCACCGGTTCAGATACGGATGGCACCATTCAAAGCGTTACCGTTGAATCACTTGATACTGGCATCGTTACGGTTAGTAATGTTTCGGCAACTGGGCAAGGCTCAGCAGCTATAAGCGTGAGTGGTTTTGATCTAACTACCATTGCTGATGCCAATGGTACGGCCACACTGCGCGTAACAATCACCGATGATAAAGGTGGAACCGATAGCGCGACCTTTGATGTAGACGTGAACGCCATCAACGACCGCCCCAGCTTTGTGCTGGGCGGCGGTTTCGACAAAGCAGCTATTGCTGCAAAAGCATTCGTGAACGAGAATCCCGGCAATAACGGAACCTGTACCTTGCCAGACGGTGGTGATGGTCAGGGCCCGCTCAATGGCGCGCAGGTTGCTTGTGCTGCACAGGTCTGGCAGGCCAGCTCAACAGACATTCTTAATTACGACGACTGGATTACAGCGACCAGTACAGGGCCTGCGGATGAATCATCACAGACCCTGACCTCCCCGACCCTGTCGATTGCGTCAGGCGCAGCTTTGTTTGCGGACGGTGCTGGCGTCGGTGGAAAAGAATTGCAATTGGTTGAAGATGCTGGAAACTGGAATTTGCAATACGTACTAAGCGGAGCCAGCGGCTCAGCTGAACTGGAATTAACCATTGCCGATAGTGGGGGTGAGTCCACAACGGTCAGTTTCATGGTTTCAGTAGCAAATCCAACACCAGTAATCGCAACCGTGCTCTCGGGCAGCGTAGATCCATCCACCGATGCGCAGCTGCAATTGGATTTAGAAGAGAACAATCGCTTCATTGGTGAATTCTCAATCACAGATGGCAATAACCCAACCGGACCGTTCACAGTGTCACTATCTGGCACAGATGCCAGTTTGTTCGACATATACACAGATGTGGGTTGCAATACGGTGAGCGGCGGTACTGCCGGCAATGAAGTGTTATACCTTTGCTTTGCGGCCAACCCGGACTACGAAACGATTTCCGAGGCGAATCCGCAGTTCACTTTGTCTGCCGAAGATCCTGAGGGCGGAATCACCGATCAGATGTTTGCCATCAGCGTGATTGACGTGCCGAACCTGTCACTGACTGGTGTACCGGCGACTGTAGATGAAGGCGCCAGTACCGGTGCATTGACTGTCGCACGAACTGGTGACACAACCGACAGTGTCACGGTCACCTTCATTGTTGATCCGGTGGATGAGGGCGAGTTTAGAGACTTTGGCGGTGCGATTACGCAGATTGATATTGCGTCCGGTAACGCGAGCGCCAGCAGTTTTGGATTCGCAGGTCTTGAAGACGCCACTGCGGATGGAGATCAAATGGTCACCATCACGTTGACGGCACCAGGACATGAGTCTGGAGAAGCGACTATCACGGTCGTAGATATAGACTAAAGTTGGTGAAAATTACTGCATAGCGCCCCGATTGGGGCGTTTTGCATTTCAGGTGACGCAAAAATCACCAAATCCATTGCAATTCTGATTGCGTCCCGTAACACTCAATCGAAATCCATTTCCAATCCTTATTTGAATGAAACGCGCTGGGCCCAGCATTAGCACTATCGACCAGTGGTTGGCGGCAAACGAAGAGCATGCCCAACTCCTGGCGCAGTCGTTAACGGAATGTACAGATGCCCATTTCGACGAAGATGCTGAGCAAGATTTAGTCCAAATTCTACAGTTGCTAACTGAGCTCAGGGCAGACGAGCCGTGTCTGCTTGCAGCCGTACAATATTGGCAGGCTTATCACGGCGGCGATGATGCTGAGTGCGGGAAAAGTAGTGTAGACAATACGGGTGCAGATGTTTTGGAAGTGGCCACAAATATCTGTGCCGAACTGCTGGAGATCGATCGCCTGGAAAACGCTTTTGTGAGTGAGAAGGCAGTTTCGCAGGCGGAAGGTTTGCGTCGACTGTTATTGGCATTGGTCAAGGACGTGCGGGTACTTTTGGTAGTGCTGTCAGATCGGCTCGTGCAATTGCGTAAAGCAGTAGATGCAGAACCGGAAGCCCAGCAGGCATTGGCGCGCCGAATTGCATCTATTCATGTCCCTCTGGCAAACCGTCTGGGCATCTGGCAGCTGAAGTGGGAACTGGAAGATCTTGTCTTTCGCTTCCTCCAACCTGACGTGTACAAGCAGATTGCACAACTGCTGGATGAACGTCGCGCAGATCGGGAGCGCTATATTGGCGCGTTCGTCGCCCGAGTGGAGGAGGCGCTGGGTAACGCTAATATCGAAGGTGATGTAAAGGGCAGGCCTAAGCACATTTTTAGCATTTGGAAGAAAATGCAGCGTAAGGGCCTCGAATTTAATGAGCTTTTTGACGTTCGGGCAGTACGCATTATGGTGCACGACGTAGCGACCTGCTATGCGGCACTGGGGTTAATTCATACCCTGTGGCGACCGATCCCAGGCGAATTTGATGACTATGTTGCCAATCCAAAAGGCAATATGTATCAGTCGTTGCACACCGCTGTGTTTGGCCCTGAAGGCAAGCCGGTTGAGGTGCAGATCAGAACGTTTGAAATGCATGAGCACGCCGAGCTGGGAGTCGCAGCGCATTGGCGCTATAAAGAAGGCGGACACCACGATCCAACTTACCAGCGCAAGCTCAATTGGATGCGTCAGCTGCTGGAGAGTGGGGGAGAGTTTGACGATGACTCTTTGCTGGATGAGTTTACTGGTGATACGGAAGAGGATCGTGTCTACGTACTGACTCCGGGTGGCGATGTGGTCGATCTGCAGTCCGGATCTACGGTATTGGACTTTGCCTATCACATTCATACGGATGTGGGGCATCGATGTCGCGGAGCGAAAGTGAATGGGCGTATCGTCCCACTGACTTACACGGTGAGTAACGGCGAACAAGTAGAGATTTTAACCAGCAAGAAGGCAGCTCCAAGCCGCGACTGGATAAGTTTGCGTGGCGGATATCTGCGTAGCAGTCGGGCTCGCTCAAAAGTTCGCCAGTGGTATAAGCGGAAAGACTTTGATCAGAACGCAACAGCCGGCAAGGAAATACTCGAACGGGACCTGAAGCGCCTGGCGCTGGATACACGGCATCTAGAGGGCGTCTTAGATCGTCTAAACTTCAAAAACATTGAAACACTATACGTCGCAATCGCCACTGGCGAAGTCACAGTTGGGCAAGTTGCTACGTACTTGAATGAGCTCAATCCGCCCAAGCCCAATGACGAAACCACCATACCTTTGTCACCAAAGCCCAGCCATCGGCGTAGCAAGGATGATATTGTCATTGAGGGCGTAGGAAATCTGTTGAGCTCCATGGCAAAGTGCTGTTCTCCCCTGCCTGGAGATCGCATTGTGGGCTATTTGACTCAGGGCAAAGGTGTGAGCGTGCATCGTAGCGACTGCGCCAGTTTTCTCAACTTGGCCAGCAGCCGACCCGAACGCATACTCGATGTCTCATGGGAGTCTTCAGCCAATGGACAATATCAGGCGGAAATTAGAATATGCGCCTACGACAGACCAGGTTTGATTAGTGATATCGGAACGGTTTTAAGCAACGCGCGCAGCGATCTTTTAGATATGAACACCCATGCAGATGAGGCTAAGGGCGAGAAAGAAGTGCGAGTCAAAGTGCAGGTCCGGGATTTTGACCATCTCAGCCAGCTTATGACGCGGCTAAATAATATTCCTAATGTTACCGATGTGCATCGCTTTGGCTGATCAGCGCGCTGCCATCGTGTAATATCTGCGCAATAACTATTCAAGGGCGGATTCGAGCATTGATCGAGATTCCGGGGTATACAACTGAAACGGAACTCGGCCGCGGCGGCATGGCCACGGTTTACCGTGCGGTGCAAGAATCGGTGGAGCGCCAAGTCGCTCTGAAGGTCATGTCACCGGTATTGTTGGTGGATCAGACTTTTAGCGAACGCTTTATCCGCGAGGCGAAGATCGCCGCCAACCTCAATCACCCGCATATCGTCGCAGTTCACGACGTGGGCGTGCATGAAGATTATCATTACATTGCCATGGAGTACCTGGTAGGGGGTGATCTGGCCTCCACTCCCAGGAACTCTATGGATCTGGCCTTTGTCATCCGCGTCATGCGCGACATGGCCAGCGCCTTGCACTATGCCCACGGTAAGGGTTTTGTTCATCGGGATGTAAAGCCTGAGAATATTTTGTTCCGTGAGGACGGTAGCTCGGTCCTGACCGACTTTGGAATTGCTCGGGCGGTAAACTCCGCTACTCAGATGACCAAGACCGGCGCTGTAATTGGGACCCCCCATTACATGAGCCCTGAGCAAGCCAGAGGCCGTGAATTGGACGGTCGGTCTGATTTGTACGCGTTGGGCATCGTGTTCTATGAAATGTTAACCGGTAAGGTGCCCTACCAGGGTGACGACTCGGTATCGGTGGGAATACAACACGTTACTGAACCGGTGCCGCGCCTGCCGCAAAAGCTCAAGCATATCCAGCCAGTATTGGAACGATTTCTCGCCAAGACGCCAGAGAAAAGATATCAAAATGGCGGCGAAGCACTATTGGATTTACAGGCACTTGAACAACAGATTATTTCTGAGCAGGTTCCGCGAGTAACGCCTACAGGTTTGTCTAACCGCGCTACAGCGCTTAGCGACCCTGGCGAAACGATGCCGCTGCCTACGCCCACGCCGGAGCAAATGGCTTCTGCGCAGTCGCCTGTGGCCTCTTCGCAAGTAGAAGCCAAGCAAAGTCCTGAGCAAACGCCGGCGCCCGCCGATCAGCAGCATCAGTCGTCACAACCTCAGCCCCGGGGTGCAAGAGCTGACGGCATGAAGCGCGAGCCCACTCTGGGCGATCTACATGACTTTGAGCGCATTAATACGCCGATGACACGCAGTGACGCTCCCGGCAACCGCACTACGACTCAGAGGGACCGAAAAGGTGGTGGTGGAGGACGATGGATCGCAGTTCTACTATTGCTAATTGCCGTCGGCGGCATCGGCTGGTGGCAACAGGACCAATGGTTGCCGCAGGCCAAATCTTGGTTGCAAAGCGGCGGTTCTTCTCAAAACCAGGCTTCCATTGAGACTCGCATTCAAAAACTATTGGCCCAAGCTGAAGAAGCCCAGGCTCAGGGCAATTTGGTGGGCGCTGATAATGCGGCCAGCACTCGCTATCAAGCCGTATTGGAATTGGATAGCGACAATGTTCGCGCCCTGGCTGGTTTGGAAAGTATCGGTTTGGAGTTGGTACAGGAAGCCGAAGACGCGCTGGCTGAAGATCGTCGTGCTCGCACGTGGGAATTGATTGAACAGGCTGAGCAGGTGGCGCCGCACTTAAGTCGTATTCAAGCCCTCAAGAACCGGCTGTCCCGGCAAGATATTGATGTGCCGAGCGTTGCGGATACGACCGCAACACGTGTCAGAGAGCTGATGCAGGAGGCACAAACCCTGCTTGATAGCGATGCTGTGACCAGTCCTCCTGGGGCAAATGCGCTGGCCAAGTACCAGTCCGTATTGGCGCTGGATGCGGGCAACCAGCAGGCGCAGGCAGGGATCGAGCAGATTCGCAAACTCCTGTGGGAGCGTGCTCGCTTGGCTATTTCGACAAACAACTTTGCCCAGGCCGAAGCGGACCTGGGTGCGCTGAGCGCAGTTGAAAAGGATGTCTCGGCGCTCAATGAACTACGCGCAGACATCGCCGCAGCCCGCGAGCAAACCAGCACCGCAGCAAGACTTGCGCGCGAACGCCAAATGCAGCTCGATAGCCTCTTAAATCAGGCAAAATCGGCAGTGAGCGCAGGCCGGCTTTCCGCGCCGCCAACTGACAATGCCCTGAGGTCTTATAACGCTGTTCTTCGCATTGATCCCAATAACGCCGAAGCCAAGCAAGGCCTTGAGGACGTTGCCAACCGATTGATGCGCCAGGTATTTGCCGACCTGGAAGAGGATGCGTTGGATGATGCGGCTGCACGGATTGACGCGGTCAGTGCTTACTATCCAAGTCACGCTGAACTGGCAAAAGCGCGCGAACGTCTGCAGCTTTATCGGCAGCAACGGGCGCGATTGGCATCCACCAGAGTGGACCAGGATGAGTTGGCGCAGCGCCTGGTGGAAGCGCAGGACGCCATGGACCAGGGCAATTACATGGCCCCACCGGGGCGATCTGCGTACGATTTATTCAAGGCCGTTTTGCGTGGAAATCCAAACAGCGAAGCTGCCAGAAAAGGGTTGGCTCGTCTAAGTCTCGAGTTATCATCCATTGCCGAGAGAGAATTAGCCGAACAGCAGTTAGAGCGCGCTAAAGCCCACTACCAGGATGCAGTGCAGAGCGACCCCAGCAATCCAAAGTTGGAATTTCTAAGAACCCAGTTGGCACTGGGTTTTCGCCAGGCAGTCAAAGATCAGATTGCAGATGGCGACGCAGATTTGGCGGAACAATATTTGTTGCAAGCCAGTGGTTTGGACCCTACGCACCCTGAACTCGGTGACCTACAGCGCCAATTGCAGCTAATGTCCGAAGGGGCATCAGGTTGATCGGCGAAATACTGTTGCTGCCCAAATTATTTTAGATTCAGCGGGCTTTTGGTAATCCTTGCCAGGCCTTGCTAGGGTCTGTTTAAAGCAGCCTCCACAGCCGCACTGGCCGCGGCAAATGAGAAATGTTGCTCCACATTGCGCAGACCGTTGTGAGAGATCTTATTCCATAAAGCCTCGTCAGTCGCCAGCCGCACCACTGCTTTGGCAAATGCATTTGCGTCCGCAGCCACGAGTACGTCTTCGCCATCGGTGGCAAACATGCCTTCAATTGCCGGTGGTGTGGCCACAACTGGTTGGCCATAGCTCATGCTCATATTGACCTTACCTTTGACCCCAGCGCCATATCGCAGCGGCGCGACTGCCATCAAACAACCATCGAGGTAGGGCTCAATATCTTCCACGAATCCATGGAAATGCACGCCATTGCCTGCTAGTTCACGCAGGTAATCTGGTGCCTTACTGCCAATAATATGAAATTCAATATCTGGCAATTTCTCTCGGACCAGCGGGAATATCTCTTGGACAAAAAACTGCACCGAATCGATGTTTGGTGGATGCTGGAAACCACCGACAAAAAATATGTCCTTTCGCTCTGAGAATGGCTGCCTGCAGCCGTGAACGGTGTGAATGTTACTCACTATGTCAACCGGAATATCTGGTTCGGTATTGGCGAGAAACTGTTTTTCTACGGAACTGACTACCAGCGTAAGGTCTGCTGCTCTAGCCACTGCTAATTCGGCGCGGCGTGTTTCCTTTGCCATCTCGTGGAGTTTTGAGTCGTTCTCTAATTCCGCAAGCCGTTGCTCTCGGAGAAAATGTAAATCAACCGTATCAAACCAGAGTCTGGCATTTGGGCAATACTGCCGGATGAGCTTGATGTAATTGCTGGCCACATAGTGACGGGACAAAATGACCAGATCCAAACTGGCGCCGACTTCGGCGAGCCAGGTTCCGGGGGTTGACACAAACGGATGGTAAAAGACCTCAATGCCCATCGCCTGCAGCGCGCGCGTATATTTACCCTCGTACTGGCGATTATCTGCAATAAAGCAAACCTGAAACCCCTGGTCCTGAAGAATACGCATGAAATTAATCATACGTACTGACCCTGAATCTTGATCTGGAGTAGGTGTGCACGCATCGATTATGAGCGCGCGGCGGCCGTGGCGATGGCTTCGCGCCACACGAATATCAAGTCCTGGTTGGGGTTGATTGCGTAGCTGGCGCGACCACTTCTCGGTAAACTTGTCCTGATTGATCACCTGATATTTCTTGGTCCCACTTGCGGTGTCTGTTCCCGAAGAAATACCTTCAAAATGGGTGACTACAGACTGTGGCTGATAATATGCTCGCTTGCCTGCCTCCCGTACCGCAAACGCCAAATCTGTATCTTCATAGTATGCGGGAATATAGCGCTCATCGAAGCCCCCAAGCTCCTTGAATAGCGCTGTAGGAATCATGATTGAAGCGCCAGAGCAGTAGTCTACTTCGCGCACAAAATTGTAGGCCGGATGGTCTGGATGCTCAAAGCGTCCGTAGTTCCAGCCAGAACCATCGGCAAATACGATGCCACCCGCCTCCTGAAGTCGCCCGTCAGGATAAACCAGCTTGGAACCGACTAAGCCAGCGTCTGGGTATTCGCTAAACACCTCTAGCAGCTTTTCCAGCCACTGATCAGCGACCGCGGTGTCGTTATTGAGAAATACAATATAGTCACCGCGAGCACTTGCCGAGCCTCGGTTACAAGTCTGCAAAAAGCCCAGGTTTTCTTCATTGTGTATAACTTTAATGCCAGTACAGGCATCCAGCCGCTGCTGGGTTTCGTCGCTGGATGCGTCGTTGACTACGATAATTTCGAAGGGCGTTTGGTCTGACGCCTTCTGTAACGAGAGCAAACAGCCAAAAGTGTGGTGCCAATGATTGTGGACCGGGATGACAATGCTGACGAGGACATTCTCATGCGCTACAAACGCTAGCGGCTGGGCGGCTTGATCCTGGCTAAACTCCGGCACAACTACCGGAGTGTTGACGTTGTCTGGAACATCGAATTCTTTCTTGATTCGAGCGACGGTTGCAGCCACACCGCGGGTTTTCAAACTACGCTGCGTGCGTTTAGCCAACTGAGATGCTCGGGAAGACTGAAATGAGAGCCTTTGCAGCAGCCCACGCATGGACCGGAAGATGAAGCGAAAAGGCTTGGTCATTTTCCAGCTGCGACTATTGACCACTTGGGCGAATTTGTCTTGGTACAAGGCTAAATCATGGCGCAATTGGTTCACGTCGGCTCTGAGTATCTCGGCCTCTGCGTCCAGCTGCAGGGCCCACTCGGTGCGTTCATCGAACTCTTGTTGCAGCTGATCAAAGCGGTGGTTGGTCTGGTCCAACTCGCTTTGCAAATCCGCTGCCCATTCTTGTGCAGAAAAGAGTTCCGATTCCAGATCTCTTGCCCACTTCGTGCGCTTCTTGATCACCGACTCCAGGTCTTGAATGGTTTCCAGATCAGTTTCGTGGACGGTACTGATTCTTGTGATTTCGCATTCCAGCCGGGCACGATCCATATCAGGCACGGCAACAGGCCGCTGTTTTGGAGGCGACGGTTGTCGGTTCTCATTCAGGTTTAGCAGGTCGGCATAGTGGGAAATCATTGCCTCCATTGGAGGCACAGCCTGGGTGATTTCGGCTCGAGACATTCGCGGGATGACGCCAGTCTCCCTGATATTGCTTATTGCAGCTACCAGTGCTGCTGGTTCAGGTTCAAACAGTGTGGCAGATTTGTCATTCAGGCGTCCTGCAAAACTGCCAAGATTGGTGGCCAAGACTGGCAAGTCTAGCGCTAGCATTTCGCTTAAAGCATAGCTAAACGTTTCAGACGTAGTAGAAAGCATTAATGCGGCATGGGGCTGGATCTGCTGGACGAGCTGCGGCAAGTCATGCAAGTCGTAATTCAACAGAACATGCACATGTGACAGTCCGAAAAAGTCATGACCTTCGAAACCAGCGCCCAGAAGATAGATGTCTGCCAGTTCGCCCAGGTTTGGCAGCGCATCAAGCAGCAACTGTTTGCCCTTTTCAACACCAATTCGTCCTGGCACCAGCAGTCGAAGTCGATCATGCTTGCGATAGGGAGCTGGGGAAACCGGCGCTATCTTCTCCGCCAGTGCCAACGGAAATTCGCTGACGCCGCTTTGGTTTGCACCGGCCAGTTTGGATAGACCATCGGTAACCCAAGGTCCAGGTGCCGAGCGGACAATGTGCGGTGCTTTTAGCATCGAGAAAAACTGCTGGCGTAGTTGCAGCCAGCGTTGCGCTGATTTGTCGGGATACCCTCTGCCCCCTTTGGACTGATTCAGCGATACTCCCAATGCCTGTGCTAAGGCTGATTCATCAAACTGGGCTTCAGAATTGCTGAAGTTCACGTTGAGAATTGGCCAGGCCGGGAAAAAATCGTGATGCACTACTAATGTAGTTCTCCTACGATTCAGCACATCCAGACTATGCCCTATAAACGACGAGACGATCAGGCCGTCCGGCTGCACCAGTGCTTCTACCTGGTCGAGAATGTTAGCGTAATCGGTATTGTCTAAATCACACGATTCTATGGCTCTCGGCAAGGTCCATCGGCGAATCACTGGAGCGTTAGGCGAGCCGTACCGCAACTCCAAATGGATACCGCAAACCGTGCCCTGATTATTACTTACCGAAGCTAGTACAAAGTGATGCGCTTCAGTCCAGTTTTCGGTGACATCACGGAGCCACTTGGCAACGCCGCCACCCCAAGAATGCGAGACGTGCAGTAGAACTGTCTTACCATCCAATCCCGGATAACCACCGCTGGCAAATTGGTCCTCTATGATCGTTGGCAGTGAAGCCAGAGGGCTGGGGTAGCTCACCGTTCGCGGATCCAGCTCTTGGCTTTTTGGTCCCGATTTCTCGGTCAAATTCGTCGCTTCGGCGACGACCAGGCCTTCGGTCTTGGCCGCCCGCAGTCCGGCGCGCACCATGGATGCAATTCCGCCTTGCCAGGTGCTTTGGTCAGCAAGCCTGTCCACATATCTTGTTGATGATGCGGCAAATAAGCCGATGCTTGCCGTGGGACAGTTATCCGCTACAAGTCGTCGTTCAGAATTGGCCCAGGCCAGCGCGTCTACAGCTTCCAATCGGTTTTCCGAAGCCGCTATTTTGTGCGCGCAAACCAGGTCAAATTGTGAATTGTCTTCGCTGGCGCGCCACAAGCGATCAAGTGCAAACGGCGGTATTTCGAGCGGATAGGCGATAAAGTAAAACGGAGTGCCGTCCTGCAGTGCAGAGGCGAGCGCCTGAGCCGGGTTGGCTCGGGTAAGAAACCGCACTCCGTCTAATTCGTGGGCTGCGTCCTGGTTTGATGTTCCGCAAATAGTAATCGCAGCAGAATCATCTTGCTGATGTTGTATTTGCGCCAGCCACTCAGGGTTGGGCAGGCTAGCGCCCGACCAAACCCAGATTGGCACGTCCTTATGCGAGTTGCAGTCCATTGATACGTTGATCGTTGTTGAAGTTTAACGTTCCATGTTTGGCAGCTTTTGGCGTTTGTAGTCTGCCGGTATCGTAAATAGTGTTGCGTCGATGCCTGAATCCGATACATCGACTATTTCGCCACCAACGGTGCCTGCCATGGATGAGTACAGTGTGTAGCTCACGGGCACTTCGGTTTGCCCAGGTTCCCCATACTCCATCATGTTCTCGCCGATCATGGGCATACCTTCTACCAGCGTCATGACGAAATCGCGCATTGATTCCATAGTCGCGAAGTCCGCGGCATTTATATCCAGGTCTGACGGATCCGCAACGCACTGCTCGGATACCTTCTTATCGCCGGAGTAGATCATCAGCATTTCACACTCGAATCCGCCGATAGTCTTGGACTCTCCGGTGCGCTCATAGCGGCGTGGTTTTGCTTCTGTATTGGTCATGCCGCCGGTCATTCCCGACATCATCTTGCGCATTTGGGCTCGCTGGGATTCTGGCAGTGCCGCAAGCTGTTGCTCTAATTGCGCCATCATCTTCTTCTGCATGCCGACTATTTTTTCAATTTCTTCGCGGTCGAGCACCATGTAACTGCGATCATCATCATTGACAATTACCATCTCATTATCGCGGGTGTCGAACAGCATGAATACATTTTCGCCGGATGTTCCTTCAGCCCGAATTTTTCCATCTTGAATAAAGACAGTTGCCGATTCAGAGCCGGCTCCATGGTTGTCGTATTTTATTGTGGTGTCCGCTATAGCTGTGGTGGACGCCAATACGGCAGTAAGCGACATTAGAATTTTCGAGCTGAGCTTGTTCATTAGATGATTCTCCTCCAGTATGTGCGCCGCCTGTGCGATCGCGTGCTGGCAAACGCTATGGATCGTCAGCAAAATGCTTGTTGATGCGATTTTCGCCAGGGAATTTTGTCAAAGAGGCGCTTTAGGCGGTCAATTATCCTTCATGCGCGTTGCGAAGTCATCCACACAGATGAATAGTTCATGACAAGACGTGCACTTTTGCTCTGCATAAAATTGCCAACGTGTGGTGCCGATGCCGATTTTACGAGGTGGTCAGGAAATGCAGTCGGGCTTTTGGGCGATAGCGTCTACGTTTGATTTTTCGACTGCCAGTTTTATTTCTCGTTGCGTGCCACGTCGGAAATATGACTTGGAATAATTCTCGACAGTAAAGCAAATCGGAGCTCATGTGATGAGGAGAAAAGATATTTTAACGGTGTGTAGGAGTTTCTGAGCGTGGCATTTGTCGCATTATCGCGCATATTAATCTGGGCGATCAGACTGGGTCTGTTATTGCTCGGGTTTGCCATTGGCTTTGGTGTGCCCTACGGCGTCTACCTGGATTGGCAGTTGCAAAAGGGTATGGACGCTACACGCTGGCAGGCTCCAACGCGTTCTTACGCGCGTCCATTGGAGTTGAGAAATGGTCTGCAGATTCAGCGCGAGCGATTAGAGTTTGAGCTGCGAGAGGCGGGCCTGCGTCCCGGTAGCGGGAGTCAAAACAATACATTTGAACGGCAGCAAGAGTCGTGGCGGCTGACGACTTCTGGTCAAACTTATCAATGGCGACTCGACAATAACAGAGTCAATGCATTAAGGAATTCGAAGTCGGCTATTGCCAGCCTGGTCTTGCCGCCCGCCCCAACCGGGTTGCTCTCACCCGCGGCTGGACGTGACAGAGACCTGGTTCCGCTGGAACGGGTTCCAGGCACACTGCTTGTTGCCTTGCAGGCGCTGGAAGATCGCAATTTTAAACATCACCACGGCGTGGACTTTAGAGGCATTGCTCGAGCTGCCTGGGCGAATATAAGGGCAGGTGAGGTGGTGCAGGGAGCCAGTACCCTAACGCAGCAGCTGATGCGCAGTCTTTTCCTCAACCGGAAACAAAAATATTCCAGAAAGCTCAACGAGGTAATGCTGGCACTGCTCGCGGAGCGTCGTTACGACAAATCTGAGATTTTGGAAGCGTATCTGAACGAAGTATTTTGGGGCCAGCATGGCAATTTGCCGGTACATGGTGTGGCCCGCGCATCTCGCTACTACTTTGATGCACAGGTACAAGCTCTCACATTGGAACAGCAAGCTTTGCTGGTTGGAATGTTACGGGGTCCGTCCTACTACAACCCATGGCAGTATCCAGAGCGGGCAAAGCTGCGGCGCAACCAGGTGCTGAATGCATTGTATGACACCGGCGTTATCAGTCAGGCTCAGCGAAAGTCGCTGAGCGAGCTGCCGTTGGGTATTGCGGCTAATCCAGTGCTGGAAAGCGACGCTACTCCCGCATTCGCCGGACTGGCCCGCGAACAGTTGCAGCGCAATGTGGATCGCGATGCGCTGACAACGGGCAGCCTACGAGTCATCACAACCATGAGCCAATGGCACCAGCGAGCCGCTGAGGCCGCGGTACGCGAGATGCTGCCAAAAATCGAACAGGCAAATAACGCCAGTGAACTGGAAGCAGCGATGGTGGTCCTGAATCGGCGTTCTGGGAATTTGCTGGCAAGTGTGGGCGGCCGTGACACCGATTACGCGGGATTTAACCGAGCTCTATTTGCCCGGCGGCCTGTGGGTTCGATTATCAAACCCGTCGTCTTTTACGCTGCGCTGTTACGTCCAGGCCAGTACACATTAGCCTCTTTGCTGGACAACACTGTTATCCAGGTGCCGCTGGAAGACGGAGATGTATGGGAACCGGCTAACTTTTCCGCCAACGAGCCGAAAAACTTGCTGCTGTATCAAGCGCTTAGTCTTTCGGCGAACCGCGCAACTGCGCGCGTTGGGATGGAAATAGGTCCGCAGAATGTCATGCGGGCGCTGCAAGAATTGGGTTTCCAATCCGATGTGGCGGCCAATCCGTCGCTGCTGCTGGGTGCGGTAGAGATGACGCCCCTTGAGGTAGCGCAGGTCTTCACCACACTCGCCAGTGGCGGAGACGCCCGCGGTGTAAACGCGGTCGACAAGGTTACCGACCAGGGTGGTAGTCTGCTGTTCCAAGCGAGTCGTGTGAATTGGGAGCCGCCATCGGCTGCTCGTTATTTGGTGCTGCGGGCCATGCAAGAGACGGTAAACGGCGGCACTGCCAGATCGCTTCAGAATGAACTGGTCCGCGCCGGCGGCATCGCGGCAAAGACTGGCACTTCCAATGGCTTGCGTGATAGCTGGTTTGTTGCGGTAACAGATGATTTGGTGGTCGTGACCTGGGTTGGCAGAGATGATAACCAGGAGGCGAATGTCACTGGAGCCAGCGGCGCGCTGCGTATCACCGGTAATTTTCTCCGGCGCGCCGGATTTATGCCCTTGGCAGATATCGCACCCCCTGGCATCGAAGCGGCCATGATTGACCAGCAGACTGGAACTGTGGTGGGAGAAAACTGTCGATCTTCCATCGAGCTTCCGTTCCTTACTGGCAGTTTGCCGGTTGCAAGGCGGCGCTGCAGTGATCGACGGTTTTGGCCGTTTGACTGACCAGACCTTGGAAACAAGGGGCTGCTTTGTAGTAAGAGGCAGACTCTTCGAATGCGTCAGAAGGTATCAGCATCAATGCCAAGCACAGATGCCGCGTTTGGTGAATCCAATTTGGGGTTAGCTAGATTACATGAGAGGTACGGGAGTAAACGGCGCGACGCAATGATATGATGCGCGCGCATGTCGCTACTTCAATAAAAGAAACTGCAATGCTTAAGGCCAACCAATACTCGTATACCATTTGCCTGTTACTCGTCGTGATTCTGGTTTCAGGTTGTCTAACCCAATCTCCTGCGCCCATTGTGGGTCAAGAACCCGCCAAGCAGATTCGCCAGGAGGCTGAACAGCACGATGATGTGGTACAGGTTATCCCGCTTAGTGATCCCGCTGCAGATGAATTAATTCAGCAGGCCGAAGCAGCAGAAAACAGCGGTGACGTAGAGTACGCGCTGACCTTGGTGGACCAGGCGCTGACGATGGCACCGTCGAGTCCAGAGTATCTGCAGTATCGGGCTGAACTGGCCCTGCAGATGGGCCAGCCGGAACAGGCCATTGCCGACGCGAGCAAGTCATTTCAATCTGGGCCTGGCCTTGGTCCACTGTGCACGCGCAACTGGCTAACCATCGAATACGCCCACCGCATGTTGGACCAGACCAGCGATGCGCAAGAGGCTGCGAGCAAAGCCGAAGACTGTCACGTCGAGAGTCAACCACGATTTTGAGGCTGGTTATTAGGCCAGGTCTGACTCGATTCGGCGGTGGATAAGTGGTCCCAGCTACTGGGAGACGATGGACCGTTTACCCAGCGGCTCAAACAATTTAAGCCGCGAGAAGTTCAGCAGCAGCTGGCGAGAGGGATAGCGGAAACGCTGGCCGACAAAGGTGTTCTGGTAGCGGAAGCGGGAACCGGTACTGGAAAAACCCTGGCTTATCTCGTGCCTCTCTTTGATGGCGGGCACAAGGCGCTTATTTCCACGGGTACCAAAAATCTGCAGGATCAGCTTTTCTACCGTGATATCCCAGTAGTGGCAGAAGCCCTTGGTTATCAGCCCGACGTGGCTTTGTTGAAAGGGCGGGCTAATTATTTATGCCGTTATCGCCTGGATGAAGCCCAAATGGCAGGTCGGGGCGTAAAGCGCGAATGGCTGCCGTTATTGGAGCAGGTGCGAAAATGGAGCCTCAAAACAGCCAGTGGCGAAGTTGACGATATTTCAGACCTGCCAGACGAGCCCGTGCTGCGTTATCTGATCACATCTACCCCGGACAATTGCTTGGGGAAATCTTGCCCGGCGTACGAAGACTGCTTTGTGGTGCGCGCCCGGCGTCGTGCCCAGCAGGCACAGGTAGTTGTGGTAAATCATCACTTGCTGCTGGCTGATCTGCGCTTGCGTGACGACGGATTTGGTGCCCTTTTGCCGGAGGCCGACGCCGTTGTAATCGATGAGGCGCATCAGCTACCGGATACCGCAACGCGTTTTTTTGGAGATCGTGTTGGCAGCCGGCAGCTCAAAGATTTAGCCCGGACCGTGCGAGTGGAATCTGCAAAAGTGCAGGGTGCGGCCAGCACTTTTGAGGATTTGACCAGTCGATTGAATAGTGCGGTTGCCAAGTTTCGGTATGCGGTAGACGGAGCGCCGCCCAAAGGAATTTGGCCGCCTGAGCTACCAGGTGTGCAAGGCGCGCTGGCCGAGCTGGAACTGGCGCTTGCAGATATTGATGTAGCACTCGAGGCGCTCAAGGGCGCAGAGACCTCTTTAGATGCGTGCAAGCCTCGCGTAGAACAGGCCTTGCAAACGCTCTCAACTATTGGTCAGGACGACCCGGGCGATCACGTGCTGTGGTATGAGCTGCGACAAAACGGTTTTGAAATAAACCGGTCTCCGCTATCGGTTAGCGAAGATATGGAGCGTTTTAGGCTGGAGGCGGATGCGGCATGGATTTATACGTCGGCAACGCTGGCGGTAGCTGATCAGTTTGACCTATTCTTACAACAGATGGGGATTGCAGATGCTGCAACACTCAATTTGCCTAGCCCTTTTGACTACCCCAACAATACCAGGCTCTTCCTGCCGCCGGACATGCCTGAGCCGGCCAGTCCGCAGTTCGCTCAGGGTTACCTGCAGCAAGTGATTCCATTGCTCAATGCGTCGCAGGGCAACGCGTTTTTACTATTTACTGCACATAAAAATCTCCAGGACATTGCCGGCCGACTACGACAGCTGACCGATTTTCCACTGTTCGTGCAAGGCGCCGCTTCGCGCAATCAGCTGCTGGAGCAATTTATCCAATCTGATGGCGGGGTACTGCTGGGTGCGCAGAGCTTCTGGGAAGGGGTAGACGTGCCGGGTGACGCCTTGCGCCTAGTCGTGATAGATCGCCTGCCGTTTGCATCGCCAGACGACCCGCTTTTGGCTGCACGTATCGATTACATGAAGAAATCTGGCGCCAATCCTTTCATGCAGTGGCAACTGCCCGCAGCTATCCTGGCCCTTAAGCAAGGTGCTGGTCGCCTGATTCGTGGTGTTTCGGATAAGGGCGTACTGGCTATTTGCGATCCGCGTTTGCGCTCCAAGTTTTATGGGAAGAAATTCCTGGAAAATCTCCCGGGAATGCCGCCGACGGAAGACTTGGATGAGGTGCTGATTTTTCTTGAAGACATTGTATCTTCGCGTGTCGTGTAACGGTTTTTGCTTCTGGATTGTCATACTCTTTAGCAAGCAAAGTTGTTGCACAAAGTGACTGCTGGGATATGGGCAAGAAATCGTACGATGAATATCGTGCAAATTGGGTTATACTTTGCCAGTAATCTTAGCGGAGACAATCCAATGCGTAGGGCGAAGCAACAAGGCCTGCCACGGCCAACCGAGGCAGAGCTGTCCATATTGAATATCTTGTGGGAGAAGGGCCCGAGTACGGTGCGCGATGTTCACGAGGTATTAAGCCGTCGCGAAAGCACCGGATATACGACAGCTTTGAAGCTGTTACAGGTAATGCACCAGAAGGGTCTGGTAGAGAGAGATGACTCACAGCGGGCACATGTTTATAAGCCGACTATGAGTAAAGACTTTACTCAAACCCAGTTTGTCAGCGACTTAGTGCAGCGCGTGTTTAACGGATCACCGTCGGATCTAGTACTTCATGCACTGGGCGATTCGAAGAAAGCAAGCGATGCTGAGCTAGAGAAAATCCGTCGCTTAATAGAGGGACTGGAAGACAAATCATAGTCCTTAGTTAATAAAGCGCACACTGTTGCAAAAAATGGTGTGCGTGTAGTCAGGTGGGCCATGCTGTTATGACGCTACCAGATACAATGAGTTTGATGCCACTAGTCCAAACCATCGGGTGGGTACTAATCCATTTTCTTTGGCAAGGGGCAGTGGTGGCCGTTGTATTTGCCGCAGGCATGTTGTCCTTACGGAAAGCCCAACCCACCGTTCGATACGCCTTCGGATTGTTCTGTCTGGCCCTGATGGGCTTGGCGCCTATCGTAACAGGCATGGCAATTTATCAGGATGCGGCCGTCGTCCTCAGCTTGCCAGCAGCTTCCATCGCAGACCAGGCGCTTGCCGTACATGCCAGTCCATCCGCTAGTTGGCATGAATTTCTCAATGCGGCTATGCCATTGTTGGTTGTTGCCTGGGCCGTTTGCGTCTTATTCCTAGCGTTTCGGCTAACGCTAAACTGGCTGCATATTCGCTATCTTTCTGCAAACGGCGTAATTCCGTTAGACGCCCAGCTGCAGGCTTCTGTGCGTACGCTACAAGCGCGATTTAAGCTCACTCGCGTCGTGCGAGTCATGGAATCCACGCTGGTTCACGTTCCCACCGTATTTGGTTGGCTGCGCCCCGTTATTTTGCTGCCTACCAGCACCTTAACCGGTTTGACTGTAAATCAGATTGAACTGGTAATTGCCCACGAAATGGGCCACATACGACGCTTTGATTACGTTGTAAACCTGATTCAGGTAGCCATCGAAACACTGTTGTTTTATCACCCAGCGGTGCGTTGGGTGTCCCGTCGAATTCGGGAAGAGCGTGAGAAATGCTGCGATGACCTGGTTGTTTCCATTTGTGGGCAGCCAATTGAATATGCGAAGGCCCTGGCAGGTTTAGAATCTCTACGTAAGATGGTGCCGGAGCCTGCGTTGGGTGCAACGGGTGGCATTTTATATCAGCGCATTGAGCGCATTGTTCGTGATCCGAGTCGCCCCCGGCGAGCCGTGGTCGGTAGTAGCCTGGTCGTTGTCGCCATCGCTGCGGCCATTGCTGTTGCCGGTCGGATGTCTGATCCCATGGCGGCCCTGGACGCACAAAGAGAAGAGATTGCTGACCACTTGGTTACGGAGCTGCTTAATGAGCAAACCGCTATTGCCGAGTTAAATTACCTGAAAATGGGTCCGCCTTTACCAGACGAAGAAGCCGATACCTATCCGGTCAGGATTATTGATGCAGGCGACCTGGCTTACGTGAACAGATTGGCGGAGATCGATTTCGAGCAGTATGTTCCGGTAATACCGCCGGTGAAGCTGGCAGTTACATTCCCGGAAATCTCGGCCCCAACGCTGGCAGTGCCTGAATTGCCAGCAGCTGTGCCACAAGTGCGCACTGCCGATTTACTGGACCCGGTAACTAAATCACAAGTCGCAACTTTTGGCGCCGCCCGCAAACCGGCGGTTAGCAATAAGTTCTTCCAGCTTGCTTCCAGTAATATCATCGACGGGGAACTACGCTCGCAAAGTTTGCTGCCGTTCTCACGTGGTTGGTATGCCAATCTGCACAGGCCCACCCCAGCGAACGAAGCTGCTGCCGATGATTTGGGTTACTCGGATACCGTAGCTGCGCCAAAACCCTTGGTACAAGTGGAGCCTGCGTACCCGGTAAAATCTCAGATCGCTGGCAAAGAAGGCTATATCACGTTGGAATTTAATGTGGACAGCCGGGGGCTTGTGACTGGCATAGAGATTGTGGAAGCTCAGCCAAAACGCGTCTTCGACCGCGCGGCGGTAAAGGCGTTGCGACAGTGGCGATTTGATCCAGACTCGCTAGAACACCCTGAACAGCGATTTGTGCAACGCTTCGATTTCAATCTGGATGGTCGATATGAAGCGCCTCCGTCTGGTAACTCAAGGTGTCAACCAATTACGGGCACCCACATTTGTCGCATGCAATCGCCTACTGCGCTGCTGGTGCAAGAGGCAGTAATCGACTAGCGACAAACCGCCCGTTTTGCGATTCGCCCTGGCATCAATCTATGCCAACGTGTCTGTAGCTATGCCCTCAGAAAGGTCGCAGTAGCGGCAACGCACATTCTTTCTCTCGTGTCGAAGAGTTGAGCCTCAAAGTGAACCTGGGTTCTGCCGTTGCGTATGACTTCGGCGCTGACCTTCACCCACGGCTCTTCCTTGGTTACCGCGCGCATAAATGTTGTATTGATATGGGTGGTCATGCTGGGCTCGCCAATCAGCATTGAAAGAGGGCCCAACGTATTGTCTAGCATGGCGGTAAGGAAGCCACCCTGAACCACTGAGAATGGATTCAGGTATTCATGGCGCACCGGAAACACCGCAGCCAAGTGGCCCGGACTGGCGTCGAATTTGGTAAACATCCCCGACATGTGAGTGAAGCACGGTGGCAGCATGAGCAGGCCATCCGTTTTCGGCCACAATGGCTCCAATTGTTCCACTATGGCATCGTGCTTCGATTGAAAGGTTTCAATATCGCTCATTTTGGTTTGGGCGACACGTACATCGGTACATCTGCCTGGGCGACTTCAACGTCGTTGCGGTCATAAACATGCACGCTGAGCACAACGTCTTGTGCTTCTTGCCAACCCATGTTGTCAATGGTGCACTTCGCAATGAGATCAGTCTCCGCCTTTTTTAGATAGCGAATGTGCATGGCTTTCGGAATCCAGCGCATATTCGGCTCAACCGATATCTCCATTAGCGTCCCGGCAACAAACTCACATAAGTTGGCCATCGCTATGGCGTGTACGGTCCCCAGGTGGTTGGTTACCTTGCGGCGTTTGCGCATGAACGCTTCCGCATGGCCTGGTTCGATCTTGATGAATGTAGGCCGGATCGACTTAAAGTACGGGGCGGTGAAACATACGGCACGAGAGAATAGCCACAGGCCGCGAGGCCACCGCTTAAACTGATTCAACTGACCTAAAGTACGATTCATAAATGCTCCATACGCATGCGTATGGTCGATGTTAGATGAAATATTGCGATAACTCAAGCTTCCTGGAGCAAGTCAAAAGCTACGCAAAACCACGGAGTTAAAGCATTAGAACAGAGCTAAATCAGTGACTTATGTGTTCGGTATCAATTTCGCAATCTTTTCTTAAAAAAACTGTCATGAAGCGCCCTTACTCTGCGCCCAATTCGTGGGTACGCGCGAGTGTCCCCTGTGTTCCGTGCAAACTTCGGGTCGTTCATGAGCAAATTAACTGGAAGCACTGCCATCGTTTTGGTAGCAGCGCTGTTATCACCAACACTACAAGCGCAAGATACGTCGCAGCTTGCCGAGCGTCTGATTGCGCTGCGGGCGGAAGTGGAAGAGCTTAATCAGGAACTCGACCTGGTAAAGCAAGAGCACCGTGCTGAGATGAGCGCGCTGTCGGCACAAAAATCGGAACTGGCTGCGCAGAAAAATCGCTTGGATACAAATATTGCGCAACTAGAACAAAAGCTCAATGAAAACAAAGCGCTGGCTGCGAAAGCAGGTGTCGACAACGAAGCGCTAAATCCAGTTGTGCTTAAGGCCATTAGCGATCTCCGCCAACATATCGCACAAGGTATTCCTTTTAAGAAGGACGCACGAATATCTGAGCTGGATGAGATCGAGCGCCAGATGAATGCCGGCCAGCTTCCTGCGAATCGCGCTGCCAACCGCCTTTGGGCATTTTATGAAGATGAGCTGCGTTTGACCCGCGAAAACGGTATTTATCAGCAGACCATTGAGCTGGACGGCGAGCGGGTGCTGGCAGACGTCGCCAAGCTGGGTACCATCGCCATGTTCTATCGCACGGATGACGAGCGCTACGGTGCGGTTGAGCGTACTGGTTCAGGCTGGGCCTATCGCGCCGTTTCAGAGGCTGACCAGGTGGCTGCTATTCAGGGCCTGTTTGATGCCCTGCAGAAGCAAATCCGACAGGGCTATTTCGAACTGCCGCTGGCCGCGCTTCCACAGGAGTTGCAGTCATGAGCAAGCATATTGCAATTTTGATCGCCGTACTTATGACAGCAAATGCTGCCTGGGGCCAGGATCAAGCTGCGGAGCAAGCCCAGGCCGAATCTCCACAGACCCAAACTCCCAGTTCGCCTGCTAATGCGGAAATCGACCAACAAGAGCGCATTGCGACCGCCTATCAGCAAGAGTTTGCGTTTCTAGAATCACAACGTCGTCAGCTTGAACAGTTGGTGGCACAAACCAAAGCGCGTCAGCAAGCGGCCCGCAGCGCGTTGCAACAAGAAGTGGATCAACTCCAGCGCCAGGTCGTTCGCTTAGACGCCCGCGCAGACGAAATTGACTCTGAGTTAAATCGATCCATTGAGCAAGTACAAGTCAATGAAGATAACAGTGAAGTCCTTGCTGCCACCTTCCAGCAAGGTGGGGCGACGTTAGAGCAGGCTGGAATTGAAGCGCTAAAAAGCGACGAATTTATGGCTCAAGACGACGCGAGCAAGATCTCGACATTGTTCCAGTTGGGCCAGAACTTGCTGGCACGGTTGAGCAGTGTTCGCACTGAGCAAGCCGAATTCTTCACGCCTGAAGGCAAAGAAGTCACTGGTGAGGTCTTGTACGTAGGCAACGTGGCAGCATATGGCCGTGGCGCCGACGTCAGCGGCGTGCTGGCACCGGCGGGTGGCGATCGACTGAAAATCTGGCCGGTTGAGGGTGGTGCGGACGTGGCACCCGTATTTGCGCGCGATCTGCAGGGCAATGTACCTGTATTCCTGTTTGAATCGCTGGCGAAAGAGATCGAAACCAAGAAAGACAAGTCTGTGGTAGATGTCATCAACGACGGTGGCACCATCGGCTGGGTCATCGTGGGTCTTGGCCTGGTAGGCGTACTCCTTATGGTTCTGCGGGTGTTTTTCCTGCAGAAATCTAGCGCGTCCACATCCAAGCTGTCAGACAAAGCTGGGGATATGGTTGCCCAGGGCAAAACGGACGATGCACTGGCGTACTGTAAGAAAAAGAACAGCGCACCTGCTCGCGTAGTTGCGGCTGCTATCAGGAATATGGACCGCGATCGCGATCATGTTGAGGACATCGTGTCAGAAGCAATTTTGCACGAAAGTTCGTTTCTAAATCGTTTCGGCACTTTTATCATGGTGATTGCGGCTGTGGCTCCATTGCTGGGTCTGCTGGGTACCGTAACCGGCATGATCGACACCTTCGAAATTATTACCCAATTTGGTACCGGGGACCCGGCGCGCCTATCCGGCGGTATTGCCATCGCATTGGTGACCACAGAGCTTGGTTTGATCGTTGCGATCCCAACGCTGCTTATCGGCAACCTGCTCAACGGCTGGGCTGAGAACATCAAGGACGACATGGAAAAAGTTGCCCTGCGTGTCATCAATGTGGCGCAAGCCAAGCGCGAACGCATGCAGGCCGCTGCCTGAGCATGAACACGTTTCTCGCCGAATTACTGACCTACTTTCAGCAGGGTGGCTACGTTATGCCGCCGCTGGTAATCGGTACGGTCGTACTTTGGTTTGCCATTGGGTATCGGTTCTCGCTGCTCAATCGGGGCAATAAGCGCAGCGTGCGCGTAATAATTCAGCGAGCTGAGCGCGGTGAATTGCGCAAGAGCAAAGGCATGGTAGACGAGGCCGTTCTGAAAGGTCTAGAGGTGCGTAAGCGCCACGCGGTTAATCCCAGACCATTTCTGGATGATGCCTTTGGTGACTATTACTACACCACTAAAAAATACGGTCGTCTTATTACCGCAATTGTTGCGGTTGCCCCGCTGTTGGGGCTGCTGGGCACGGTGGGCGGAATGATTGAAACATTCGATTCGCTGGGTGACATGTCGCTGTTTTCTCAGTCAGGTGGTATCGCGGGAGGAATCTCGCAGGCGTTATTCACTACTCAGATGGGTTTGGCCGTAGCCATCCCAGGTTTGATTGTGAAAGGAGCGCTGGATCGCAAGCAACAAGAAATTGAAATGGACTTGGCGCAAATCAAAGACATTCTTTGCTCCAAGCACACAACTGTAGGAGTTACGGCGTGAGATATCGCGAGCGCAGATCCAACGAGCCTGGCGTAGATATTTCGCCGCTGATCGACATGGTGTTCATTCTGCTGATCTTTTTTATGGTCAGTACCACCTTCGTTAAAGATATGAAGGTGGACATTGATCGGCCCCAGGCGTCCAGCGCGTCTACAGCCTCGACAAAAGCAGTAAGGCTATATATCGACAAGTCTGGCGATACGTTTCTTGCTGGAGAGCCCATTCGCGTATGGGTGATTCAAAGTCGCCTGCGCGACATGCTTAAAACCAGCACCAACAAATCCGTACTGGTAGTCACCGACGACATCGTTCCTTCTGGCCGCCTGGTCGAAGTGGTTGATCAGGCGCGGCTGGCAGGCGCATCTGATGTTGGTGTGGCAACCGTTGCGGAGGCTGGCGAAGGCTAGCTAACCGAGTAATTAAGGAGTTATAACATGAGCAAAGCACGCAATTTTGTTTTCGCCACTTTATCCATGGTGCTCGGATCTGCGCTGGTATTTGGCACAATCATTGTGATCAATAAGTATTCTGAGGCCCCGCAGCAGGACGACGTTCTGGCTGCGGCCAAGATTGACTTCGAGAAGAAAGAAAAGCCGAAGCCAAAAAAGGTCGTAGAAAAGAAAGAGCCCCCGAAGCGCTCTGCGCCGCGTCGCGCGCCAGCTCCATTGACCGGTTTGGATTCCAGTCTTGCTGGGCTGGATTTGGGTTTGCCAGGTTTGGATATGGACGATCTGGGTGGCTTGAGCGGAGACCTGTTGGGTGATGCGAATGATGTGGTTATGACCGATTCTTCGGTAGATAATCCGCCGCGGCCTACGCTACAGACGCCTATGCAGTATCCCCCTCGTGCAAAAGCAAAGGGTGTGGAAGGGTATGTTCTCTTGTCGCTGCTGATCAGTCCGACAGGTTCGGTTGAGCGCGCTAAAATTCTGGAATCAAATCCGGCTGGCATCTTTGATGACGTAGCGATCCAGGGTGTGAAAACCTGGAAGTTCGAGCCTGCGGAATATAAAGGCGAGTCCGTTCGCGTGTGGGCAAAGCAGCGCGTCCGTTTTGATTTGTCTTAAAGATTAGTCGGCGCCTGGAACTCCAATATGCTACGGCAGATCACCATACTTTTGCTTGCGTTGACCTTCGCTGGTTTCGTATGGGCAGATGAAGATGTCGATTTTATCGAGTTGGCGTCAGTACTGGTTCAGGACGGACACTATGACCGCGCCGAGGAATCACTTCAGACTGTAGACCTGCAGAACGAAGATACGGATCTCGGGAAGTACCACTCGATTTACGGTCTGATCCACCTCAACAGGGGCGAGAACGCAGCGGCAAAAGAGAGCTTTCAGTCGGCTATTGATTCTGGTTATGTGGACGAAACCACCGGCAAAACCCCAGAAGTCATTTATATTTATCTGGCTCAGATCAACTTTGCCCTGGAGGAATACAGAGAAGCTATTCGCTCCTTGGATTTGGCTGGCGAAACCGCCAAGCGACTATCCTCCACATTTACCATGCGTGCACACGCCCATTGGTTGCTGGGCGAGCAGGACCAGGCGTGGACTGTATTGACCAACGCCAGCGAGAGATTCCCAGAAAACACCAATTTTGATCGCCGCAAGGTCTTCTACCTGGTGGAACTCAAGTTATATCAAGCCGCCAGCAAACTGGGACAAAGCTATCTGGCTCGGGCAGAAGGCAAGGTCGAAGACTACCTGGCAATTGGTAATGCTTTGCGTCAGTCAGGTTCTTACACCGAGGCACTAAAATTTCTGGAAGTCGCACACCTAAGATATCCCAGCAACAAGAAAGTCTCACAGGTACTGGCACATACCCACCTGGGCGCGGGCAACACGCTTGCAGCCGCAGAGATTTTCTACCAAGCGTCTTTAGTCTATCCCGACCTCACTTCCGAAGCCGCAGAGCTATTCCGAAGAGCAGGCAAGCCATATCGCGCGCTGCAGCTGAATTCACAAATCGAGGATCAGGAGAAAAAGGTCAAACAGCGGCTGGCGCTGTTGCTTGAACTGCAACGTTTTGAGGAAATTTCCGCCATGGAACCGGCGATGCGTCGCACTGGGGCCATTGAAAACGAAGACCTTCGGTATGCTTTAGCCTACGCATATTTTCAGACTGGTGATTTCGACCAGGCAGAAAAGCACCTCACCAAACTGACTCGCCCAGACCTGTTTCGAAAAGCTACGGAACTGCGACAGGCCATGGAAGATTGCGCCGAAGAGCAATGGCGCTGCGGCTGATCTGCGAAGTATAACCGGACGAATAAAGGAATCACCATGCGCTGCGTGCTGACAATCATTGCGCTCTTGCTCGCACTTTCTGCGCAAGGGCAGGACTCTGCGAACCAGGACCCGGCCGAGGTATCGGTCTTTGTGTTCTTCGAGTCATTGCCACAGGCGGGGGTAAATGTGACGGATGGTTCCACACCCATCGGTTCCACTGACGAGCGCGGCGCGCTGTTCTTCCCCCTGTCTGCGGAAGGACATGAGCTTCAGTTTTGGTTCGAAGACAAACAAGTACTGGAGCTTCCACTGTCGTTGGTTAACGGAGAGGTGCTTCAAATTATCGTAAACCTCAGTGCTGAGGGCGACCCCCGCGTGGCCATCGAAAGCTCGAACAAGATGAGCGAAGCTGCTGGCCAGGTAGCAGAGTCTGAGCCAACGGAAGTGGGAGATCCGGGGCGACTGCAAGGCTACGTTTACGATACGGAGGACCAAAAGCCGGTATCCAATGCCCGCATATTCGTATCGGGAACACCCGTGGACGTCCGTACCGATGACAGCGGAAAATTTAGCGTGCAGCTGTCGCCAGGCACATATTCTATCTCCGTATTGCAAGGCGACTACGCAACGCAAACCCTTGACGGTCTGGTTGTTGCGAGTAACCAGGACACGCCGGTCGATGTGGAAATGGTGCCAGCGGGACTGGAGCTGCCAGAGTTCGTGGTGCTCGAACCGTTCGTGGAAGGCTCGCTAGCATCTGTGCTGGAAGAGCAAAGAGAAACCGTCAACGTAGCCAACGTGCTGGGTGCTGAGGCGATTTCTCGCGCTGGTGACAGTGACGCCGCTGGAGCACTCAAGCGGGTAACTGGGCTGTCGCTGGTAGATGGTCAATTCATTGTTGTTCGTGGCTTGAGCGAACGCTATTCGACTACGCTACTCAACGGTGCCAACGTGCCCAGCCCAGATCCCACCAGGCGCGTCGTGCCTTTAAGCCTGTTCCCCGCAGATATTCTGGCAAGTGTGGTCGTGCAGAAAAGCTATTCGGCGGATATGCCCGCGGATTTTGGCGGTGGTTCTATCAATCTGCGAACCGTGGGAATCCCATCCAGCACGTTCTTTAAGGTGTCTTCATCAGCGGGCTACAACTCGCAGACCACCGGCAAGACTGGTCTGGACTATAAGGGTGGTGACGAAGATTACTTAGCACAGGATGACGGGACTCGAGATTTTCCAACCCCGGACTTCCAGATCGAAGACGATACCCTGAATCAACTTCCCATCACTTACACACCCTTTGAAGACGACAAGAGCCCCGATGGCTCGTTGGGTATGTCGGCAGGATGGGTGCACGATATTGATGAGGATTGGCGAGTAGGGGTAATCGGCGCTGCTGCTTACGATCACGAATTTAGTCTGCGAGACGAAGTTCGTACGCGCTATGGTGCGCGGGAAGACAGCGATGGGAACGTCATTCTTGATTTGTCAGAGCAGTTTACCCATGACATTTCACGTCGATTTATAGACATTTCAGGTTATCTTGCCAGTGGCATCAAATATAAAGACGAGCATGGTCTGGATTTGCGCTACATATGGCTCAAGAGTGCCGAAGATGAAATTCGAATTCGGGAAGGAGAGGATGAAGAAGAGGATTTTATCCGACTCACAAATTTGGAGTGGGAAGAGAAACTGTTCGAGGCTTTGCAGGTCGCTGGCTTCCACCAGTTTCCACAACTCAGAGATTTGACGTTTGACTGGAGTTATTCGGACGCCTCGACGACTCGAGATGTTCCAGACGCACGCTTTTCCCGCTACAACATCAACGAAGACGGCCCGGACACCTTTTCTCTACGACGTGGCGGCGACGGCAATAGTCGAACCTATTCTGGTTTGACCGACGATGGCAAACACGGCGCGCTACACACCAAGCTACCGTTTTCATTCGGTCCAGTGCACGCCAATGTTAAAGCCGGTATCAGTTCGGTAGAACGTGAGCGTATGAGCTTTATCCGCCGATTCGAACTGCAATGCGGTCGGGCATGTCGGCAAATTGAGCTCGGGTTGCCATTGGAGCAAATCTTTATCCCTGAGAATTTCGATCCGAATCTGGTTGGCGGCTTTGAGCTCAGGGAATCTACGCTCTCCACAGACACTTATGAATCAGAACAAGACATTGACGGAAAATTCCTGGAACTGGATGCTACGTTCTGGGATTCACTCCGGGTCTATCTAGGCTATCGAACCGAAGACTTCTTCCAGCGCACAACGACGGTAAATCGCTTCAATTCGGAGGCTGTATCCGAGTCATTGCTTGAGACCAGTGATCATCTGCCTGCAGCATCAATTACATACGACATCAATGCGAACAGCCAAATTCGCGCCAGCTACAGTGAGAGCGTAACCAGACCCGAGTTCCGCGAGACAACTCAGTCTATTTTTACTGAGCCGCGTTTGGATATCACTATTACTGGTAATCCTGACCTCGTTCCGGTGGCGCTCACCAATTATGATCTGCGTTACGAATACTATTTCGATAGCGTCGACAACGTTTCCATAGGTCTTTTCTACAAAGAGCTCGATAATCCCATTGAGATCATCAACCAGGGCGGCGCTGGCGAGGTAGTCACCTTTCAGAATGCCGATGCCGCAGAAATAGAAGGTTTAGAGTTTGAATTTTACAAGGGCCTTGGCTGGTTCGACCGCTTCCTGGACACGCCCCTGTTCGAACGATTTTACGTGTCTGGCAATATCAGTCTCATCGAGTCTTCCATTACCATTGGACCGGATCAAGCCGGGGTGGTGACCAACTTAAACCGTGAGCTGCAAGGTCAAAGTCCCTATGTGGTGAATGTTCAGTTTGGCTACGATGATGAAGATCGTGGTATCAAGGCTACATTGCTGTTCAACCGATTTGGTGAGCGCATATCCTTTGTCGGTATTCAAACTGCTCCTGACATCCTGGAACAACCCTTTGACCAGCTGGATTTTGTCTACAGTCATGATTGGACCAATAACCTGAGCTTTAAGGTAAAAGCAGGCAATATCCTGGATGACGAAGTTACGTTTACTCAAGCTGACCAAATCACTCGTACCTACACCAAGGGCAGAGATTTCTCCCTCGGATTCACCTATAAATTCTAACTGTCATAGGGCGCCCAATGCGCCTTTGCCCTCGCTTTTTTCTGGGTTATGT
>CAZVYE010000011.1:0-27732 GCA_964630895.1 uncultured Gammaproteobacteria bacterium
ATATTAAGCTCCGGCGCCCCACTCCCACAGACCAGCTACTGCGCTTGCGTGCCTGGATAGCCAAGTCTGATGACGACCGGGCCACCGTTGAGGGTGAGCTATTAGCAGGCGATAAAGTATGCGCCACCTGCGAAGGCACTTTTGTTGCAGTTAAAGAAGGGCACCCCGCATACCATCGTTGGTGATCGTACTTGCAATGCCAGTGCCGCATTGTGTTGCGACATCAATGGGCTAAATCGACACAACACTTGCTTGCTTAGCCAAATAAATCCATTTGGCTTCCCGGAACGCGAAATAGATCCGTTCGTAGAGTAGGTCGTTCTTGGGCAAAGCCTAGCCGCTTTGATGCCACCGTATGCCGGCGCTTCAATAAATCTGCAAATTCTCCTTGGCCACACATACGCGTACCAAATCGAACATCGTTAATTTTTCCGCCGCGCATTTGCTGCACCAGACTCATTACGGCCGAAGCCCGGTTGGGAAAATGCGTTTTTAGCCAGTCCACGAACATTTGCTGCAACTCCCACGGCAGGCGCAACACGATGTAATTACAGGCGTGCGCGCCAGCATCTTTTGCGCGGGACATAATGGCTTCCAATTCGTGATCGTTAATTTTGGGCACTAACGGAGCCGCCAAGACAGACACCGGAATACCTGACTCACTCAGGGTTGAAACGATTTTCAGCCGCGCTTCAGGACCAGCCGTGCGTGGTTCCATAATACGTTTTAATTGGTTGTCCAAGGTGGTAACGCTTACGGCCACGCTCACCAGATTCATCGCCGCCAATTGCCGCAGAATTTCTATGTCTCGCAATATCAGCGTACTTTTGGTAATCAACATGACTGGTTGGCGATAGCGTAAACACATGCGCAAAATATTGCGCGTCAGCTCAAAGCGTTTTTCTATGGGTTGATAAGCATCCGTATTGCCGCTTACAGCAATTGGCTTGCAAACGTATTCCGGTTTCGCCAGCGCCTCCTCCAATAGACGCACCGCGTTTGTTTTGGCAACCAGCTTGGTCTCGAAATCCAAGCCTGGTGACATATCCAGGTAGCTGTGCGTAGGCCGGGCATAACAATAGCTGCATCCATGCTCACACCCCTGGTACGGATTAACAGAATAATCAAACGGCACATCAGGGCTGGTGTTCTTGCTTAAAATCGAACGAGCAGATTCACGCCGAACCGTAGTTTTGACGTTGCCCGACAGAGACTCATCAGCGCCGTAAAGCTGAGCCGTTTGCTGCCAAAATCGACTTGGCTGATGACTTTGAATGCCGCGTGCTTTGCTCATAACTGTATTTATATACAGTTTCTGTTATTTGCGCAAATTTCTTTTGCGCAATGCCGTCCCAGCGGGCATCTATAGAGTTCACACTCTGTAACATTTTTTGAGAACCCCGTCTCTGTTTCACGTATTTAGAAGAAGTTCTTCCCGAAAACTCGACAAATATACCGCTATGGTCCGCCGTCGGATGTGAGATAGATTATTTAAGGAAGACCAATGAAAACAATTATTAAGAGCGTTTTACTGGGGTTAATGCTATGTATCAGCAGCGCACACGCGGTCATGATTACAGGGTCATTTACCGGGGCATGGTTTGACGAAGATGCGCCTGGCCAAGGTTTCTTGTTACAGGTAGTAGAAGTTGAAGGCGAGCCGACTGCGGTCGTGTATTGGTTTACGTTTGATCCTACGGCTGATCAAGTCTGGTTGGTTGGACAAGCACCGGTAGACGGCGATTCGGTGACGATTGATATGTTTAGCGTGCAAGGCGGTGCACTGGACATGAATGGATTTGATTTTTCAAATCTTGAACTGATTGAATGGGGCGAGTTGACCTTGAGCTTTGACGACTGCGACGCAGGACTGGCCGAATACGCGGCACTGGATCCTGCAATTGGTAGCGGCAGCTTTAACCTTGACCGTTTGACCGAAAGTCTAGGCGATGAGTGCACCGGTGGTGTGAGCGACAACGTGGGCCAAGGCGAAGGCGCGAAAATTTACCACGTTGAATTCGACAACACTGGCGAGGAGCCAGATGCCAACGGCCGCGTGAAATACGAAGAAAACGCCAACTGGTCCAAGCTTAAAGTCCGTGTTAAAGATTTACCGTTCGGTGTGTACGAACTCAACGTAGACGGCGAAACCGTTGGTGAGTTTGATATCGATAGAAAAGGCAGCCACAAACTGTTCTTCTCCAGCCCAGAAAAATGCGGTTGGGAACTGCTGGACTTCGATCCATTGAATGCAGAGATTACCGTTGAACAAGACGGAGTAGTATTTCTGACTACAGAAATTCAAGACGAAGATATTGATGACGACGCTACGGATGATGCCAATGACGACGGCGATTCTGGCGACGACGACAGTGAATTGTCATGTGATTCTGAGGAAGACGAAGACTTCTAAACTGAATCCGTCACCTTGAGAAAGTAAAAGCCCGGCCCCAGTGCCGGGCTTTTTTTTATGGTACCGGCTGCAGTCACGTTCGTTTTGCCCGAACGTGCTATATAATGTGGCATGCTTTTCCGAAATTTTTCATATGCTTGTCGCACTTTTCTGGCATTTGGCTTTATCGCCCTGTGGCTAAGCTCTGCCAGCGCGCAGAATGGACAAGAGGAACAACAAGAATCCAGGCCGCTGCCGGTTCCTAATGCGGCCAACCTCCAGTCAGGGTGGTGGAATTTTGTAGCAGCAGATAAAGCGAGCACCCCACAACGAATCAAACAAGTACAAGCCATGGCAGATTCTGCAGTGGCCGCCTTGCCGGTTGAAATGGTGGTCCCTGCTCAGGAAGCCGTGGATCGTTTGCGCAGCAATCTGGCCTCGTATCAACGCGAAGTGCAGCGACCGCTCCCCGATCTGAGCCCCGCAGTGCGCATGACCGGCTCATTTAGCCTGAAAGAGTTACTTGAGATAGAGAGAAATCTGGCCAACCTGGGCAGAGCAATTCAAGACGACTCTGCAAGATTAAGAGACCTGCAGCTCAGCGTAGACGCACAACGAGCGTTGGTAGACAGACAGCGCTCTGACTATGAAGTCCAGCAGATTGGTAGTGCGGAACGGGTTATGGCAGGCATGACTCTCATGGCAGAGCGTTCCGCACTGGAGGCAAGCCAGCTTGCCCTCGCCCGCCTGGAAAAAGAGATTGAGCAAAAGCGTGCCTATCGTGATGCCCTCCGGAGCCAATCCACAGCAGCGCGCAGCGAGCTCAAACCCAGCGCAGATCGTGCAACAGAACTTGAGCAACTAATACAAGCGGCGCAAACAGCACGCACCCAGGCACAGCAGCAGGTACGGGAGCTGGAAGAGGCACTGCAGTCTCGCGAAGAAAATAGCCAGGATCAGAGCTCATTTGAAATAACAAACCTTCGCCAGCAGTTGTTGGCAGCCAAAATTGATCGCCGCGAAGCTGAACTCCGGGAAACACGCTACAAAGCGGAATTGATCTGGCTCGAAAACGAACTCGACGCAGACAACGTTGACCTGCAAGAGGCGGATCAGCTGGATCAATGGGACGAGCAGCTTGAGCGCGCTGCAAATGACCTGGGCACGTGGCGAAATACGATTGAAACCATTCTATTGACCCCCCCCCCATCTGACCGCCAACAGCGCAGCCAGTTTAGCGAATTACGCACCACCGCCCAGCAAAATCTGGCCACGCTGGACGCAACGCAGAATGTTGTAGAAGAATTCACAACCATCCGCGATCTGGTGGAGCAGCAACTCCTGAGCCAAGGCAGCGCCTGGGAACGGACGTGGGCACAGATTACCGTTTGGTGGGCCGAATTCAGCAATGAAGTGGGGCGCTGGATGGCTATTACCATCATCCCGCTGGGTGATGACTCCATCGACCTTGGCGGTCTGATCAGAATTATTGTTTTCCTGATTATTGCGTACTGGATTTCTCGTCTTGTTCGCAATGGGATAGATCGCATTGGTGCGCGGCAGCGTGGGCTAGATACTGGATCGTTGTACACCCTGGGCCGCCTGATGCATTACTTCATCATGGTGCTGGCCCTGGTGCTTGGACTGTCATCCATTGGTCTCGATTTCGGCAGTTTTGCGCTTATTGCAGGTGCGCTGTCGGTAGGTATTGGTTTTGGCCTGCAGTCCATCGTTAACAATTTTGTTTCCGGCCTGATTTTACTATTTGAACGCAGCTTGAAAGTTGGCGACTACGTGGAGCTCGAATCAGGCGTTGCCGGACTGGTTCGAGAGATCAATATCCGCAGCACACGAATTAACACCAACGACAACCTGGATATCCTGGTACCAAACTCCGAGTTTGTTACTGGCAGGCTCACCAACTGGACACTGCGCGAGCCCATGGCAAGGTTTCGCATACCTTTCGGGGTGGCTTACGGATCAGACAAAGATTTGGTCAGGCAGGCCGCTTTGGAAGCCGCTGAAAAAGTCGATTTTACGCTTAAAAATATGCCGAATAGAGACCCCGAAGTTTGGCTGGTTAATTTTGGCGACTCCAGTTTGGACTTCGAGCTCCTGGTCTGGGTTTCTCGGCAGGGCGTGCGCCGACCGAATCGCGTTCGTGCCAGATATCTGTGGGAATTAGAAAGCCAACTGGGCAAATACAATATTGAGATTCCATTTCCACAGCGAGACCTGCATATGCGCAGTGATTTTCGCGAGCCGGACCCATCTCCGCCAAAAGATATTATTTCCGAAGCCGCTGACGAACCCAAAAAGTCAAAACAACGCAAGTAACCTGCGCCTTTACCTACGGCAACTTGTGCGCGATGCACAGAAGCCACCAGTGCAGGGACAATCTTAACCAGTACCGCAACCGTATAAACGATGCTTTGATCTAACCTGGGTCCCGGGTTGTTCTGCCAGTTCGCTCGGGAAAACTGGCAACCTGCTCACCAATCGCTAAGATGTGCATCTCCCCATTGAAAGGAACAACCCTATGCGGTTCGCATTGATTAGTTTTCTGTTGAGTCTTCCGATTTTGGCCGGCGCTGCTGATCGGTCATTGATGGAGTTGTACAAGCATTTGCATGCCAACCCCGAACTCTCCTTTGTGGAAGTAGAAACCGCCAAGACCATGGCCAGCGAACTGCGAGACTTGGGCTTTACCGTCACCGAAGACATTGGTGGCCACGGGGTCGTAGGTGTCATGGAAAATGGCAGCGGACCGACCGTTCTTATCCGAGCTGACATGGATGCCCTGCCTATTACTGAGCAGACCGGTCTGGCCTACGCCAGCGAAGTAGTAGCTGAAGGACGGGATGGTCAACCTACTGGCGTCATGCACGCGTGCGGGCATGACGTACACATGACGGTATTCGCGGGCACTGCGCGTCGACTTGCTGCCGAAAAAGAAAACTGGTCGGGCACTTTGGTAATGATTGCGCAACCAGCCGAAGAACGCAGTGGCGGCGCCAAAGCCATGCTGGCAGATGGCCTGTTCGAACGCTTTCCACGCCCCGACTACAATTTAGCTTTGCACGTGTCTTCTGATTTACCGGCAGGAAGCGTGGGCCTGGTTAGCGGCTACGCCATGGCAAACGTAGACTCAGTAGATATTCTGGTCAAAGGCCGCGGAGGCCACGGTGCTTACCCGGATCGAAACAAAGACCCAGTCGTGTTGGCGGCCCAGATTGTAATGGCATTGCAGACCATAGTTTCCCGGGAAATATCCCCGCTTGAGCCTGCGGTCGTAACCATCGGCTCAATTCACGGCGGCAGTCAGCACAACATCATTCCCGGCGAGGTCAAGCTGCAGCTTACGCTGCGTTCTTACGATGATGATGTGCGCAATCAAACCATTGCATCCATACGCCGCATTGCAGAGCACTCCGCGAGAGCTGCTGGCATGCCGGACGATCGCTTGCCGGAGGTTACCGTACTCGACGAACACACGCCGGCGGCGTACAACAACCCCGAACTTACCGGCCGCATTCAGAAAGTATTTGAAAGCGAATTTGGCAGCGAAAAGGTATTTGGACTGGCACCAGAAATGGTTGGCGAAGACTTTGGCCGCTATGGCTCGGTAGAACCAAAAATTCCCAGCTTAATGTTTCGGCTTGGCACGGTAGAGCAGTCCACTTACGAACAAGCGCAGGCAGGCAAACTGACTTTACCCACCCTGCATTCTGCGAAGTTTGCGCCTGACCCAAAGCCAACCATTGAGACTGGCGTTTCTGCCATGACTGGTGCTGCTTTGGAACTCTTTGGAACCGGAAAATAGTGCCATCACAGCTTAGCGAATGCCTGCCAACCGGCGGGCATTCGCTGGCAAGCCATTTCTTTCAAGCTGAAACAAGCTCTGCTACCAGCCTGAAAAACCAGCTTTGGAATGTCTATCTACTAGATATCCCGTGTAGCCTCTACGTGTTCGCTGATCACTTCATGACGCTTGCGTGCCCGTATCGCCACGCCCAGTACACCACCTAACACCATCGCACCGCCGGTCCACAACCGCCATCCAGGCTGGTCACCCCAAATCAAAATTCCGAACACGATTGCTAATATCGGTGCCAACAACAAATGCGGCGTTACTTCTGATACCGGATTGCGCTGCACAAGATAAAAGAGCAGGCCGTGCCCAATCACCGATGAGATCAATCCGCTATAAGCTACGGCCCCCCAATGAATCCAATCTGCATTTGCTACTGCCACAGTCAGATTATCCTCATAATAAAGTGCGAACGGCAGCAAAACCGGGATGGAAACCAGGGCCGTAAACGCCTGAAACGTAAACGGGTTCGTCTTTTTCAGCCCTCGCATCAGGTTGGTCCCCAGGGCCAGACTGAGTGCAGAGAGCAGGCACAGCCCTACAGATTCCAGATTGGCAAACACAACCGGATCCAAACTCACCAGCAAGACACCTGCAAAAGCTGTTGCGATTGCCAACGCCGAGCGCCAACCAATTCTTTCGCCCAGCAAGAACACAGCCAGAATGGCGGAGAAAGGAACGTAGGTCTGGAGCAAAATGGCAACTGAAGATATGTCTTCTGCTGTCGCCAACGCCATAAAGACCAACAGGAAATGCAGACCGCCGTTAAGTAACGCCACCGCAGTCATCCGCAGCAAGTCCTCTCGGGGTGGCACCCGCACAAACCACAGCAATGGCACCAGGACCAGCGCCAACCTAAGCACCGTAAACCAAAAAGGCTGTAATCCTAACAGCGCAGTCGCGGCTGCGATAAAATTAAAGCCCCAGATCACACATATTGTATAGACCAGCACCAGGTCGCGCAGACTCAAGACCGTTACCCTTAGATAAAGAGCTGAGCAGGTTACACTACTCGATACTTACAAACCCAGCACAGACTGCCCGCAAATCGACCAAACAGTACCGAAACCCATAGCTTTTGCTTCAAATTGGCGAAAATTGGTGCCGAAGGCAGGTTTTGAATGGATTGCAGGCTTTATCTTTCTTGGAATTGGCTGCTATACTTGTCGGGATTTGCCCGCGCTATTGGGCAATCAGAGAACGCGCAACGGTAATTAAGCGGTTGCGTAAATTAAATACACACGCGTTTCGTCACAAGCGACGGGGTGCTCAAGATTGGTAGGAACCGACTTGGGTCGTCGCGCGGGAAATGCGGAGGCTTAACCCCTGAAACGATTTATCGTTTCGAACGAGTCTAAGGAAAATTGATATGCCTAATATTACGATGCGCCAGATGCTGGAAGCAGGCGTTCACTTCGGTCACCAAACCCGTTACTGGAATCCAAAAATGGAACCATACATTTTTGGTGCCCGAGGCAAAATCCACATTATTAACCTGGAAGAGTCTTTGCCATTGTTCCAGGAAGCCATGAACTTCATTAGCGGCATCGCGTCCAAGCGCGGTTCCATTATGTTCGTTGGCACCAAGCGTGCAGCACGCAAGACCGTTAAAGAAGAAGCGGCTCGCTGCGGCGTTCCCTATGTATCACACCGCTGGTTGGGTGGCATGCTCACCAACTTCCGTACCGTTAAGCAATCTATCAAGCGCTTGAAAGAGCTCGAAGAGATGGAAAATGACGGCACGTTTGAGAAGCTGATCAAGAAAGAAGTTCTGTCGCTGACGCGCGAACGCGATAAGTTGGAGCAGTCCCTTGGCGGCATTAAAGACATGAACGGCCTGCCAGATGCGCTGTTCATTATCGATACCGGTTACGAAAACATCGCCATTCAGGAAGCGCGCAAGCTGGGCATTCCTATCATTGGCATCGTTGATACCAACAACGACCCGAAAGACGTGGACTACATGATTCCGGGCAACGATGACGCGATTCGCGCCATCCAGCTGTATGCACGCGCAGCAGCTGACGCAGTTCTCGAAGGACGTGCATCGGTACCACAAGTTGGCACTGACGGCGAAGACTTCGTAGAGCTGGACGCAGAAGGTAACCCGGTTGAAGCGTCTGCCAAGAAGGCACCTGCAAAGAAGAAAGCTGCCAAGAAGAAGGCCGCTAAGAAGGCTGCCAGCAAGACGGTAGAAGCAGATGCTCCGAAGGCAGAGGCTAAGGAAGAAAAGCCAGCTGCTAAGGAAGCCGAAGCAAAGGCCGACGACGCTGAGAAGAAAGAAAAAGAAGCAAGCAAGCCAGCAGCGAAGAAAAAAGTTGCTAAGAAGGCTGCCAGCAAAAAGAAAACTGCTAAGAAGAAAGCAGCTAAGAAAACTGCCGCTAAAGCATCTGATAAAGAATAAGCTTTTCGGCAAAGTACAAGCTGGTGCCAGCACATAAGGTGCCAGCTTGTACAAATTAGAATATTGCACCGTTGGCATAGCATGCCAAAGAATCAAAATTTGAGGTATTGAGATGGCTGTATCAGCATCACAGGTAAAGGAACTGCGCGAGCGCACCGGCGCTGGCATGATGGAATGCAAAAAAGCATTGGTGGAAGTAGGCGGCGATATGGAAGCGGCTATTGAGCACCTGCGAAAGACTGGTTTGGCCAAAGCCGACAAGAAAGCAAGCCGCGTGGCGGCAGAAGGCTTAATCTTGTTTGCTTGTAGTGATGACAATCACCGCGCAGTGATGGTCGAAGTAAACTGCGAAACTGATTTTGTAGCTAAAGACGATAACTTCCTGAACTTTGCTAACACAGTGACCGAGAACGCCTTGGCACTTTGCACCGACGATGTTGCCGCAGTTTTGGGCGCCGAAGTTGAAGGCGAAACTCTGGAGTCTCGTCGTCAAGCGCTTGTGGCAAAAATCGGTGAGAACATTCAGGTTCGTCGCATTGTTGCTCGCGAATCCGAGGGTGACCTGGGCGCCTACATTCACGGCGGCCGCATCGGAGCCTTAGTGGACGTTCAGAACGGCAACGTAGAGCTGGCGCGCGATATCGCCATGCACATTGCTGCCAGCCGTCCTCTGTACGTCGCTGCAAGCGATGTACCGGAAGACTACTTGGCCAAAGAAAAAGAGATTCTGGTTGCACAGGCAGCAGACTCTGGCAAGCCAGCTGAAATCGTTGAGAAAATGGTCGAAGGCCGTCTGCGCAAGCAGATCAACGAGATCACACTGCTAGGACAGCCTTTCGTTAAGAACCCAGATCAAAGCGTTGAACAGCTGTTAAAAGAAAACGGCGCTTCAGTAAGCGGGTTTGATCGCCTAGAAGTGGGCGAAGGCATCGAGAAAGAAGAAGCTAACTTCGCTGACGAAGTAATGGCTCAAGTACGTGGCGCCTGATCAAATCAAGTTCAAACGTATTCTCCTGAAGCTCAGCGGCGAAGCGCTGCTGGGCTCTCAGGACTACGGGATCGATCCGGAAGTAATTGGTCGGATCGCCCGAGAAATTAAAGAAGTAAGTCGCGCAGGCGTAGAAGTTGGCGTTGTCATCGGCGGCGGCAATATTTTTCGCGGCGCAGGCCTCGCAGCCTCTGGCATTGATCGCGTCACTGGCGACCACATGGGCATGCTGGCAACCGTTATGAATGCGCTGGCACTGCAAGACTCCCTGGAGAAAATGGAAGTCACTGCACGCGTCATGTCGGCCATTAAGATCAATGAAGTGTGCGAGGACTATATTCGACGACGTGCTATTCGGCACCTCGAGAAAGGCCGGGTAGTGATATTTGCTGCAGGTACCGGCAATCCGTTTTTTACTACCGATTCTGCTGCGAGCCTGCGAGCCGTAGAAATCTGCGCGGACATGGTTTTGAAAGCAACCAAAGTTGACGGCATCTACTCCGATGACCCTGTGGCAAATCCGGATGCAGAGCGTTACGAATCTCTGGCATATGACGAGGTGATCCAGCGCAACCTAAAGGTTATGGACACTTCAGCTATCGTGTTATGTCGTGACCAAAATGTCCCCTTGCGAATTTTCGATATGAATAGACCCGGGGCACTAGCCAAGATTGTACAGGGCGAGAATATCGGCACACTTGTGCACTAAGCCTGTCTTTACAGGTCAAGTCGCGTGCCACCCTGCCCCCTTCCCGTATTCGCTGATGCTCCATCAGCAGAACCCGTGCTAGAATGCCGCGCTTTGACGCGCGGTTGTGGATAACCACAAAATTGCGCACACTTAAATTTAATAATGAGTATTTAGGCGACCGTCATGATTAACGACATTAAACAAGACGCTAACGGCCGTATGGACCAAAGCGTAGAGCACTTGCGCACTGAGCTCACCAAACTACGTACCGGCCGAGCCCACACCAGTCTTTTGGATCACTTGCGGGTCGATTACTACGGCAACGAAGTTCCATTGAGCCAGGCGGCGCAGGTTAGCATTGGCGACGCCCGAACTCTTGTCGTTCAACCGTGGGAAAAGGAGATGGTCTCCGTGATTGAAAAGGCCATCATGGAATCCGACCTGGGTCTGAATCCAAATACCGCTGGCACCACCATTCGTATCGTACTGCCGCCCCTGACTGAAGAGCGACGCAAGGAGTTGACCAAAGTCGTTGGCGCCGAAGGTGAGAACGCCAAGATCGCCATCCGCAATGTGCGTCGCGATGCGATTCACGACGTAAAAGAACTGCAAAAGGCCAAAGAAATCACCGAAGACGATGTGCGCCGAGCAGAACAGCAAATCCAGGAGCTCACCGACAAACACTGCGCCCAAGTTGACGAGATCGTCAAGCAGAAAGACGCAGAACTGATGGAAATCTGATTCGACTTATTGATTCGTCAGAAAATTGTCACCAGAAGCATCCAAATTTGACAGCTTTACTCGTAGCATATAGCCCATGAGCAAACCCCAACATATAGCCATAGTTATGGACGGGAACGGCCGCTGGGCCACGACCCGCCGCCGCCCTCGCTCTATGGGCCATAAGGCTGGCGTAAAAGCCGCGCGCAAGGTTGTCGAAGCATGCGCCGAGCGAGACATTTCTACGCTGACGCTGTTTGCTTTTAGCAGCGAGAATTGGAAGCGACCTGCTTCCGAAGTTCGTGTGCTGATGGAGTTGTTTTTGCGTGCACTGCATAAGGAAGTCACCGTGCTGCACGAGAACAACGTGCGTCTCCGATTTATCGGAGACCGCACGGCCTTTGCACCTGAGTTGCAGAACGCCATGACCCATGCGGAAAGCCTTACCGCCGACAACAGTGGAATCAATTTAGTCATCGCTGCTAACTACGGCGGACGCTGGGACATCACGCAAGCAGCGAAAGAAGTTGCACAAGCTGCAGCGGACGGCAGCCTGGATCCAGCTGACGTCACCGCTGAGACTATCCAAAAGCACACGGCACTGAATGCCCTACCTGAACCAGACTTACTGATTCGCACGGGTGGTGAGCGCCGGTTGAGCAATTTTCTACTGTGGCAATTTGCTTATACCGAATTGTATTTTACCGACACACTTTGGCCGGACTTTGATTCCGACGCACTGGACGCCGCACTAAGTGATTACGCTCATCGACAACGTCGATTTGGTTTAACCGGGGAGCAAGTGCAGGAAATCCAAAGTGCTTAGACAGCGCGTACTTACCGCCATTATTCTGGCGCCTCTGGGCATTGCCTTAGTATTGTTATTCCCGACTTCGGTAATGAGCTGGGTAATTACTGCGTTGACTATAGCGGGCGCGTGGGAATGGTGTGGATTCATACCTATCAAGAACAAACTTTGGCGTGGTGCTTATGCCCTGCTAACCGCCTTGCCGCTGGCACTTGTAGCGGTCGATCGTATTGCATTACCCATTGAAGTGTTTGCCGGGACAGGCATTGCTTTTTGGGCGCTGGCTTTTGCCTGGCTTGGCTTCAGGCAATTCGCTGAAACACCCAATTTTTTCTCCCGGCTACTAAAAAGTCTTACCGGCATGCTGCTATTGTTATCTGGCGGACTCAGTTTGCTGGCTATTTTTCACTCAGACTTCGGCCGCGCACTTTTCCTGATGTTCTTGCTTATCATCTGGGCTGCTGATGTAGGCGCTTATTTCACCGGTAAGGCTTTTGGCAAGCACAAGCTCGCTCCAAACATCAGCCCAGGGAAAACTTGGGAAGGTGTTGGCGGAGGCCTTATGCTCGCCGCATCGGTGTTTGCCGCCGCATTCTGGCTTCGATTTGGCCCGGACCAGCAATGGCTTTGGATTATTGGGCTATCCGCAGCCACCGCATTGATCTCGGTTATCGGAGATTTGTTTGTCAGCCTGATGAAACGTCACGCTCGCCTGAAAGACGCTGGTAAGCTATTTCCAGGTCATGGTGGCGTGCTGGATCGGTTCGACAGCATGTATGCTGGCGCACCATTATTTTTGTTCGGCATTGGACTTAGCATCTTCGAAAACACGTTTAGACCTGTCATAACACCGTAAACCCTGCGTTTCAGCTCGCCATTTTTGCGCTCAAGCGTCTCACAGCAGGCAATCCTTGTGCTACCGCCGGTCGAAAACTGGATACAGCCGACAGGCATAAAATGTGAAACGTGACTTTATTGCCTTGTGTTGGTCAGCCGCAGCCACCATCATCCATTTCAGAGCATTGATTTTTACGCGGTGCTTGCCGCGTGGATCACACGGAGCATATTTTGGTCGAATTCTTTCTTTCAGTTTTGTGGCTACTCGTCACTCTGGGCATTTTGGTTACTTTCCACGAGTTTGGCCACTTTTGGGTCGCACGCCGCTGCGGTGTAAAGGTCTTAAGATTCTCTGTAGGTTTCGGCTCCCCGTTGCTCAGCAAATTTGGTAAAGACGGGACCGAATACGCCCTGGCAGCCATACCCTTAGGCGGCTATGTCAAAATGCTGGACGAACGAGAAGGCCATGTTCCAGAGCATTTAAAGGACCAGGCATTTAACAATAAGTCGCTGGCCCAGCGTACCGCGATAGTAGCCGCTGGCCCCATATTCAATTTAATTCTTGCAGTGCTGTTTTTCTGGGCCATGTTTGTGTGGGGCATTCCCGAGTATCGCGCCATGGCGGGACAGACAACTGGCATCGCAGCAGAAGCTGGCCTACAAGAAGGCGACATCATCACCAAGGTCGGTGACGTAGAAACCACAACGTTGACGCATGCCGGCATTGAACTGTTGGGATACGCTATCGATCGAGAACCGGTTTCAATCACCATCAACGAGTCTGGCGGGACTTCAAGACGAGCGACTCTAGCGCTGGATCGACTTCCTCCAGATTTTGACGAAGAAAAGTTATTTGATGCGATTGGCTTCGAATTTTGGATACCACGCGCCGAACCGGTCATTGGCGAAGTTTCCGACAACAGCCCTGCAGCTAAAACAGGGCTTGCAGCGAATGATCGCATTCTAGAAATCAATGGCCAACCAATCGCGCATTTTAGCGCTATTGGACCAATCATCCAGGAGCAGATGGAGCTTCACTCTGAGCCCCTACAAGTTGCCGTCGAGCGGGATGGCAACCGTTTGACATTTTCTATGATGCCCCGATGGGAAACCGAAGACGGTGGAGCTGATAGATGGATCGTTGGCATCCGACCCACCGGCGAGATGATTGACGGTGATGCAGAGTTGCTGCAACGCGGGAAGACCTTTCTTAAATTCGGGTATATCGAAGCCGTGGGCATGTCGTTCTCTGAAATCTATCGCTTCAGCACAAGAACGCTGGGTTTATTGGGCCGAATGGTCACCGGCCAAGCTTCGACCAAAAACCTTTCTGGCCCCATCACCATTGCTCGAATAGCCAATCGCTCTGCACAAGAGGGTGTTTCGCGCTATCTGTCCTTCTTAGCCATTCTCAGTTTGAGCTTGGCAATCTTAAACTTCCTGCCTGTACCCATGCTTGACGGTGGTCATCTGCTGTACTTTTTTATTGAATGGATCAAGGGCAAACCTGTATCCGAACAGGCACAAATTACTGGTCAATATATTGGTCTAATGGCCATTGCGGGATTGATTGGCTTGGTCTTCTACAACGACATCGTGCGTTTATTGTCCTAATTTATCCCATTAATACCCCTCAATTGGTGAATTGCGCAGCCTTTGGGCTGGGCATATCCCTCTGCAACCAGTAAAATCACGCAGTTTGTCGCTAAACAGCTAACGGCCTCCCTGAATAGGGGCGCTCACTGTGGCACGGCAATTTCACTAAAAATAAATGGCGGATTAGCGCTTATAACCGTAATCTGCCTGATTGCCTGAACTCGGACACGATTCCAAAGAATTTATGAAAACGATTTACACGTTCGCTATCGCTTTGTGCTTGGTTTGCCAGTCTGCACTGGCCTTTGACCCCTTCACAATTTCTGACATACGCGTCGAGGGACTCCAGCGCATTACCGCAGGGACCATCTTTAGTTATCTACCGGTGGAAACAGGCGATCGCTTGAACAAGGATCGTGCGCAGGAATCCATTCGCGCTTTGTTTAGAACTGGCTTCTTTGACGATGTCGTGATCGAGCGCGACGGTGACATCATGGTAATCAAGGTAGTCGAGCGCCCTGCCATTGCTGAAATCGACATTGACGGCAATAAAGACATTAAAACCGAAGACCTGCAGCGCGCGCTGTCAGAATTCGGCATGTCGGAGGGCGAGGTGTATCAGCGCATTACCCTGGATCGCATGCAGCAATCGTTGACTAGAGAATACAATAACCGCGGCAAGTACAACGTCACCATTGACGCAAACGTTGAAGAACTGCAGCGAAACCGGGTCAAGATCGACATCAATATCGATGAAGGCGACGCGGCCAAGATTCGACACATCAACGTGGTGGGCAACAAGATATTCACCGATGAGGAAATCCTGGAAGACTTCGAGTCGTCTACCACTAACTGGCTGTCGTGGTACTCCCGAGATGACCAGTATTCACGCGAAAAATTGCAGGGTGACCTGGAGGCGCTGCAATCGTTCTATCAGGATCGAGGCTATATCGATTTCGAAATTGAGTCTACGCAGGTAACCATCAGCCCGGACAAGCAGGAAATTTTTATTACTGCGAATATTCGCGAAGGGGAAGTATACACCGTCAACGACGTCACCCTGACCGGCGAATTCCCTATCGACGCAGACTTGCTGGAACAGTTGGTCATACTTAAAGATGGCGATACGTTTTCGCGACGCCTGCTAGAGGCGTCCACCGAGAACATCACCGGAGCGCTGGCCAACACCGGTTACGCTTTCGCAGAAGTAACACCCAGCCCCAGCGTCAATGAAGAAGAACGAACCGTTGACCTAAATCTCTTTGTAGATCCCGGTCAGCGAGTCTATGTACGTCGAATCAACTTTATCGGCAACGAGAAAACTCGCGATGAAGTGCTGCGTCGCGAAATGCGTCAGTTTGAAGGCGGTTGGTTTAGCCAGGTCTCCGTTGACCGCTCTCGCGTGCGTCTGCAGCGACTGAGTTTCATCGACGATATTTCTATCGAGACGCCTCGTGTGCCAGGCACAGACGATCAAGTTGACGTCAACGTTTCTGTGCAGGAAAGAACAGCAGGTTCCTTTACGTTTGGACTTGGTTTCTCACAGACTACCGGCTTGCTTGGTAGCCTTTCGGTAACTCAGGAGAACTTTCTGGGAACCGGTCGTCAAGTGAGCATGAGCCTGAACAACAGCGCATTCTTTAAGCGCTTTGATCTAGCCTATGTGGACCCCTATTGGACCGACGACGGCGTTAGTCGTGGCCTGAATTTCAGCATCCGGGAATTGGATCAGGCCGAAGCCAATATTGCCGGATATCTGGCAGATACGGCATCGCTCTCCATGTCGTTTGGTATTCCAATCACCGAGGTTTCCCGACTACAGGCGCAAATTGGCGTAAATGACACGGAAATTCGATCTGTTGCATTTGACGAGCTGAATGCAGAGCTAGCAGCATTTGGCCTGCTGGAACCATGCATACCATTCAACGCGATGGAAAACCCTGACCCTAACTGTCCGACTACTGGATTCAAGTCTCGCGAGTCTGCGACCAACTACTCTACAACGCTGCTTTGGAGTCGAGACAGCCGCAACCGATTTTTTAATCCGTCCCGTGGTTCAACGCAACGCTTAACCACCGAAATCACGTTGCCGGGCAGCTCCATTGAGTTTTATAAGTTGTTCTATACCGGCACCAAATATATCCCACTTTCCAAGTCACTCACCTTGTCTCTTGGCGGTGAATTGGGCTACGGCGATACTTACGGCGATGACTCAGACGTGGAAACTGGCCTGCCATTTTTCGAGCACTTCTTTGGCGGTGGCGTGCGATCGGTACGTGGCTATGAAGACAACACCCTGGGGCCGAGAATCGGGGACTTCCTTATTGTTGACCCAGATACCGGCGAAGAAACCAGAAATATTGGCTCACCCATTGGTGGCGACTTGAAGGTTACCGGCTCTGCGGAATTGATTTTCCCAATTCCATTTGTTGAAGCGGCAAATACAACCCGCCTGTCCTGGTTCGTGGACGTTGGCCAGATTTACGACGATCTGGATGCCTTCGAGGCGGACGATCTACGCTATACCACCGGTTTAGCCCTGCGCTGGCAAGCGCCAATTGGACCGATTATCATCAATGTCGCATTCCCATTAAATGACGAAGATGGTGATGAAACAGAAACCATTCAGTTCGCGTTTGGTAATTTGTTTTAAGATAGGTTGATAGAAAGCGACGGATAATCCACAACCGATGAACTTTTCGGCAATAGTCCGACCAGTCGCACTAGCAGCAATGGTTGCCGCTAGTGCGTTGGCTAGTGCAGAAACAAAAATCGGTTATGTGGACTGGCCACGCCTGGTAGAAAGCGCGCCACAAATCACATCTGCCCGAGATCGACTGACGCAGGAGTTTCAAACCCGCAATGATCAGATTGCTCGGGAAGAAGAACGGCTGCGTGAATTGGAGGATCGACTCCAGCGAGACCTGGCAGTTATGAGCGACTCGCAGGCCCAAAACCTGGAACGGGACATACGGAGTCTGCGCCGCGATGTACAGCGAGAGCGCGAAGACTTGGCGGAAGAACTGGATTTTCGACTGCAGGAAGAGCGCCAGAAAGTAGAGAGCCGCATCTATGACATTGTCAGAGACTTCGCCCAGGAAAACGGCTTTGACCTCATCGTGCCAGGTCCGGCGCTCTATGTCAGTGACACCATGAACCTGACTGACGAACTCATTCAAAGGTTGCAAGAAGCGCCCGCAAACGGAACGCCATGAACCCAAGAGCGTTTACAGTGCACGAGCTAGCTGAACGGATCGGCGCAGAGTTTCAGGGCAATCCTGATACTGTGATTACTGGCGCTGGCACATTGAATGGGGCAAACGACTCCCAATTAGCGTTCTTAGCGAACCCACGCTACCGAAACCAGGTGGCAGATAGTCACGCCGGCGCTATCGTGATTGCTCCAGAGCACGCTGAGTTGGTTCCCAACGCGGCGATCATTAGCGATCAGCCTTATACCGATTTTGCAAAATTGGCCGCGTTGTTTGATCCACAGGATCAGTTTGAACCGCGCATTCACCCTCAGGCTTTTGTGGATCCTAGCGCTACCATAGGGACAGGCGTCCATATTGGTCCGATGACCACCGTGGCGGCTGGAGCGTCCATAGCAAACGATGTGTATATCGGTGCTGGGTGCCATGTGGGTGAGAGGTGCACAATCGGGGCGGCCAGCAAACTGCTGGCAAACGTTACGCTTCTGCACGAGGTACAGCTTGGAGAGCGCGTGCGCTGTCATCCTGGTGTAGTGATCGGCGCAGATGGATTTGGCTTGGCAATGGATGCTGGCCATTGGATTAAAGTCCCACAGCTTGGCGGCGTGCGGATTGGCGACGACTGCGAAATTGGAGCCAACACCACTATTGATCGCGGCACGCTGGAAGACACCGTGCTGGGCAATGATGTCCGCCTGGACAATCAAATACAGATTGCCCATAACGTAGTTATTGGGGACCACACGGCAATCGCAGGCTGCGCCGCTGTAGCCGGTAGCGCTACCATTGGTTCCTATTGTCTCATTGGCGGCGGCGCAGGAGTCCTGGGCCACCTGTCAATTTGTGACAAGGTCACTATTACTGCGATGACTCTGGTGACACACTCGATTAAAACACCGGGAGAATACTCTTCCGGTACACCCGTGCAGGAAAACGCCTCGTGGCGACGCAATGCTGCTCGATTTAAGCAGCTTGATAAAACCGTCCGCCGCGTTCACAGGCTAGAAAAGGAAAGTAAATGAGCTCGGCAAACGATAAGACCGTTATTATTGAACAAATCATGGCGTTTTTGCCCCACCGTTATCCGTTCTTGTTAATCGACCGCGTTGTGGATTACGAAAATGACAAATGGCTGCACGCCATCAAGAACGTCACCATCAATGAGCCGTTCTTTCAAGGGCATTTCCCAGGGCATCCAGTTATGCCGGGCGTGCTCATTTTGGAAGCCCTGGCACAAGCCTCTGGCGTATTGGCCCAGGTATCTGCAGAAAGTCAGCCTTCGCGCAACCCGCTGTTCTACTTGGTTAAAATAGACAAGGCCCGCTTTACCAAGATCGTAACGCCTGGCGATCAACTGCGACTGGAAGTAGAACAGAAGCGCATGTTACGCAAAATGGGACTTTACAACTGCCAAGCCACCGTAAACGGCGACGTAGTGGCAAGTGCGGAAATCTTGTGCGCTGAACGGAGCGCGTAATGGCTATTGATCCACGCGCAATTATCGATCCGAAAGCTGAAATTAGCAGTGACGTCAGCATTGGGCCGTTTAGTGTGATTGGTGCAGGTGTACAAATCGACTCCGGCACAACAGTTGGCCCCCATGTCGTGATCGATGGACCCACTCGCATCGGCAAGAACAATAAGATTTACCAGTACGCCTCAGTGGGAGCAGACCCGCAGGACAAGAAATTTGTAGATGAAGAGACGTGGCTGGAGATTGGCGACAACAATCTAATCCGAGAATTTACGACATTTAATCGAGGTACAGTTGACGGCGGCGGCATTACCAAAATTGGTAATGACAACTGGATTATGGCCTATGTACATATCGCCCACGATTGCATCGTAGGAAACAGCACCACCTTCGCCAACGCCGCCTCTCTGGCAGGTCACGTCACCGTTGAAGATCGCGCAATTCTTGGTGGGTTCACGTTGGTGCATCAGTTCTGTCGCATCGGCGAAAACAGTTTTACGTCCATGGGCAGCATTATTAATCGAGATGTGCCGCCATACGTCACCGTGGCAGGGAAAATGGCCGAACCGAGAGGTATTAATTCCGAAGGGCTGCGTCGACGCGGATTTGATAGTGACCAAATAGGCGCTATTAAAAGAGCGTATCGCGTACTGTACAAGAGCGGCCTGCGATTGGAAGAAGCCATCGAACAGCTTGAATCCTTAGCCAAAGAAGATGAAAACGTAGGCCCCATGATCCGATTCATCAAGGATAGCCAACGCAGTATCATTCGATGAAGCGCTAGGCAATGAGTAAGACCTTCGCTTTAGTAGCCGGTGAGTCATCGGGAGATGTCCTGGGTGCCGGACTGATAGATGCGCTGCGCCGTCAGTTTCCCGACGCGAAGTTTGTCGGGGTTGGTGGTTCTAATATGGCCGCTGCCGGTTGCGAAATCTGGCAAGACTGTGAAGCTTTGGCCGTGATGGGAATCGCCGAAGTATTGGGTGAGCTCCCTCGGCTGCTTCGGCTGCGTCGACAACTAGCCAGGCGATTGATCCAGCTGCAACCAGATTGCTTCATTGGCATAGATGCTCCGGATTTTAATCTCGGCCTGGAGAAGCGCCTGAAACGATCGGGGATTAAGACCGTCCACTACGTCAGTCCATCAATTTGGGCCTGGCGGCAAAAGCGCGCACAAACCATTGGTGATTCCGCAGATAGAGTACTGACGTTATTCCCGTTTGAACCTGCGATTTACCAACGCTTTAACGTGGACGCACAGTTCGTTGGTCACCCAACCGCAGATCGCATGAGCTTGGACCCAAATCATCTGCAGGCACGAGAGCATCTTGGACTAGACCCAGAATTACCTTGCATTGCCCTACTCCCAGGTAGCCGCGGAGCAGAGCTTAAGCGAATTGGTCCACCCATGCTGGAGGCCGCAGCCATTTTGGCCAATACCCGCAGCTGTCAATTTGTATTTGCGGCTGCAACTGAGCAGCGCGCCCGACAATTTGCTGCTTTGAAAGAGCAATATGCCCCAAATGTTTCTATCACCACGGTCACAGCGGATGCCGCAAGCGTGATGCGTGCTGCCACTGTCGGCATGATTGCCTCAGGAACGGCCACCTTAGAAGCATTGTTTTGCAAACTGCCCATGGTGGTGGTTTACAAAGTTGCGCGTCTGACTGATTGGCTGGTACGGCGCACAGGTAGATTGAAAATTGACCTGTATTCGCTGCCCAACGTGCTGGCGCAAAAAGAGATTGTGCCAGAGTTGATGCAAGAAGCGTTTACGCCGCAATCGCTGGCAGACGAAGTGGTCCATTGGCTAGACAACCCCGAGCGCATGGATGCGACAAAAGCGGCTTTTAGCGACATTCATTTATCACTCAAGCGCGGCGCCTCAGAGCATGCTGCACAAGCCATCTCAGAGCTCTTGTCATGATCGCCGGCGTTGATGAAGCCGGACGTGGGCCCTTGGTTGGACCCGTGGTAGTCGCTGCGGTCATTTTGGACACGCGCCAGGATTGGTCGGCTATTGATGACTCCAAACGTCTTTCTGCTTCGGTTCGAGAGACGTTAGCCACCGACATCAAATCCAAGGCCTTAAGTTACAGTGTGGTGGTTATTACACGACATGCCATTGACCAGCTGAATATTTTGCAAGCCACGATGCTTGGCATGCAGCGTGCGGTATGTAGCCTCAATCTGCGACCCAGCGAAGCGCTCATTGATGGCAATCGCTGCCCTGATTTACCGATGCCCGCGCGGGCCATTGTTGGAGGCGATGGCTCCGAGAGCTGTATCGGCGCTGCATCCATCCTAGCCAAAGTAACTCGAGACGCGTTGCTGGTTGATATGGCATCGCGCTATCCGCACTATGGATTGGAGCGCAATAAGGGCTATCCTACTGCCGAGCACCTGGAGGCTTTGCGAATACACGGCCCCTGCCCGGAACATCGAAGATCCTTTGGTCCAGTTCGGAATCTCTTGCAAACAAATTTATTTAACGCCTGATGCCACAACCATTTGTTCATCTAAGTCTGCACACCGAGTTTTCGCTACTCGACAGCACCGTGCGCATCAAGCCAATGATTGCCCGTGCCGTAGAGTTGGGTCTACCGGCTATTGCCATGACCGACCAGTGCAACGTGTTTGGCTTGGTGAAGTTTTACCGAGCGGCTCAGAGTGCCGGGGTGAAGCCCATCATTGGGTCGGATATATGGGTCGCTGATGAGGATGATCCAGAACTACAGCATCGCTTGATACTGCTGTGTCAGAATAAGGAGGGATACCGACACCTGAGCGAAATGATATCCCACGCATTTCTGCACCGGCCCTTGCGCGGCCTACCTACGGTTCCAGCCAACCTACTGCGTGATAAGTCCGCTGGGCTGATTGCGCTTTCGGGGGCTCGTGAGGGGCAAATCGGACAGCACCTGGTTGGTGGCAATCTAGAACTCGCCGAGCAATCTCTGCAGCGACATCTGGATATTTTTGGCGATCGATTCTACGTGGAAATACAGCGCACCGAACGCGAAGACGAAAGTCGCTACAACGAAGGAGCCATTCACATCGCGGCGCACGCAGGCTGCCCCGTTGTAGCCACCAATGATGTGCGTTTTTTACATGCGAAAGATTTTGACGCCCACGAAGCCCGGATTTGCATTCACCAAAGCAAGGTCCTGGCGGATCCAAAACGGCCGAGAAATATCCACGAGAATCAGTATCTAAAGTCTGCTGAGGAAATGTTGGAGTTGTTTTCCGACTTGCCAGAAGCACTAGCCAACAGTGTTGAAATCGCCAAGCGATGTAATCTTGAAATGCGTTTGGGTACGTATTTCTTGCCAGAATTCCCAGTCCCCGATGCCAGTGACGAGTCCGACCACCTGCGCAATGAGTCGCTGGCGGGTCTTGAGGAGCGTTTGGCCAAGACAGGACCAGCGGCTCCCTATAATCGAGAAGACTACGACAAACGCTTAGAGCATGAGCTGGACGTCATCGTGCAGATGGGATTTCCCGGCTACTTTCTGATCGTTGCTGATTTTATTCAGTGGGCAAAGGACCACGATATACCTGTCGGACCGGGCCGAGGCTCAGGCGCGGGCTCCTTGGTTGCCTATGTGCTCGGAATCACTGATCTTGATCCGCTAGCCTACGACCTCCTGTTCGAGCGTTTCCTGAATCCAGAGCGGGTTTCCATGCCTGACTTCGATGTGGATTTTTGCATGGACCGACGCGACGAAGTAATTCAGTACGTCGCCGAACGCTACGGTCGAGACCAGGTTTGCCAGATCATCACATTCGGCACCATGGCTGCGAAGGCGGTAGTGCGAGATACCGGCCGCGTGCTCGGCCACCCTTATGGTTTTGTGGACGGCATCGCCAAACTCATTCCACCTACCCTGGGCATCAATCTGAATGAAGCTTTAGAGGAGTCGACCGAACTCAAGCAGCGCGTTGACGAAGAAGAAGACGTCGCCGAACTGATGGAACTGGCGCGCAGCCTGGAGGGCCTTACTCGAAATGCCGGTAAACACGCCGGCGGCGTGGTCATTGCACCGGGTCCGCTGACAGACTACTCACCGCTCTACTGTGAAGCCGGTGGCGACAGCGTAGTTACCCAATTCGACAAAGATGACGTCGAATCTGTGGGACTGGTGAAGTTCGATTTTCTTGGCCTTCGAACGCTGACCATTATTGATTGGGCCGTTAAAGCCATCAATCAGCGGCGCCAGGCAGAAGGTTTGGATGATCTGGATATCAGCACCATTCCTATGGACGACAAAGCGACATTCAAACTGTTGCAGTCGTGCAATACCACGGCGGTATTCCAGTTGGAATCTCGCGGCATGAAAGACCTGATTCGCCGACTTCAACCAGAAAGCTTCGACGATATTGTGGCACTGGTGGCACTGTTCCGTCCGGGCCCACTGGACTCGGGGATGGTAGACACCTATGTGGACTGTAAACACGGCCGCAAAGCCGTGGTTTATCCGCATCCCGAGCTTGAGCCGATTTTGGATACCACCTACGGAGTAATCTTGTATCAGGAGCAGGTGATGCAGATCGCCCAGGTCCTGGCGGGTTACACGCTGGGAGGCGCGGATATTTTGCGTCGTGCCATGGGTAAGAAAAAGCCCGAAGAGATGGCCAAGCAGCGTAAGATTTTCGTCGATGGCTCAACCGGTCGAGGCATTGATGCCAAGCTGGCAGAGTCGATCTTTGACTTGATGGAAACCTTTGCCGGATACGGGTTTAACAAGTCGCATTCCGCGGCATACGCTTTGCTGTCTTATCAAACCGCGTACCTGAAGGCCCACTACCCTGCCGAATTTATGGCTGCGGTCATGTCGTCTGATATGGATTCCACCGATAAAGTGGTGAATTTCATTGACGACGCAACCAGCATGAACCTGGAAGTCCAACAGCCCCAGATCAATGCGTCCAATTACCCCTTTACCGCGGCCGATCCAGAAACCATTGTTTACGGGCTAGGCGCGGTCAAAGGTGTTGGTCGCTCGGCCATTGACGCCATGCTCGAAGCGAGAGCTGCTGACGGCCCATTTCCCAATCTGACAGAATTCTGCCGTCGCATTGATCTGCAAAAGGTGAATCGGCGGGTGCTCGACGCGCTCATCAAAGCAGGAGCATTGGATGCCCTGGGTCCCAACCGCGCGTCGCTGGCCAATGCCTTGCCAGAGGCGCTCAAGACTGCCGAACAGGAAAATCGCGACCGCGCTGCAGGACAAGTGGATTTATTTGGCATCGGTGCCGCTGCGCCAACTGAACAAGGCATTGTGGAGTATCCCGAGTGGCCTGAAGCAGAACGACTGGCAGGCGAGCGGGACACGCTGGGGCTATACCTGACGGGTCATCCCATCAACCCATATCTTGAGCATCTAGAAAACGTCGTGAGCTGTCGCCTAGGGAACATAAGCGAGTTTTACAAGCCTCCCCAGGGTCAGCCCGAACGACGCAGAGGAAGAAATGTAGGTCAGCCATGCGTAGTCGCAGGCCTGGTGCTTAGCCAGCGACGCAGAGGCGAAACCATGGCGTTTCTGGTCTTGGATGATCAAACTTGCAGAGTGGAAGTTGCTGTTTATCGGGACGGACTTAATGAGTACGGCGAATTATTACAAAAAGACGCCATTCTCATCGTCGAAGGCAATCTCGTTATCGACGACTATAGCGGCGGCTATCAGGTAAAAGCTGACAAAATACTTACGGTAGATCAGTGCCTGGAAAATTACGCACGCGCCTTGCGCATCCAGCTTAACGGTATTCAGCCAGATTTGGACGCATTAAGAGCCGTGCTATCCAGCTACCGTCCGGGACGCAGCCAAGTGCTGGTAGAAGTTTCCAACGACGAGGCGAGCGCCACCATGCTGCTAGGGGATAACTGGCAGGTGCGCATTGACGAGTCACTGTTGGAATCTCTGCGTCAAGTTCAAGGTGTTGCAGATGCCAGGCTTGTTTACGGTCGCACCTAGCAATCACCCGCACTCACTTCATCAAGTACCGAAAATCAAACTGATGCCATGCAGGAGCACTCTATTCAAGCGCTCCTTCAGATTGGCTTATCGTCTGACCTGATTCAGGATTATTTGATGCGCAGTTTCACTGACGATCCCAGGTGCCAGCTGCGCAACCTGCACGTCGGGTGATAAACAATTGCGCACTACCGCAGCGCCGGGCATCAACAACGAACCGGCAAACGCGTCAAGCTTGCCCATAGGCTGGAATGACTGCTCACTGCTGCTGTGCTGCAACGTGCCATTGAACTGCCCTACCGCAGCCACTCGACCACAAGGGAGCCCCGCAAGTTTGGTGACTTGCTCAAGCCCGAGCCCGTCAATTAATGTGGCATGAGAGAACTCGCCGTCGGCATCTAGACGAACCAGCAATGTGCTGGTGGCAGTTGCATTAAACTGCTCGTTGCCATAAGTCGTGTGATCAATAAATGTAGTTGCCAAAAGCCAGTCATCGGTAACCGAAATCATGTCATAAACCATTTCAGACTGGTCCGCACCAAACCGCCGTAGCGCGACAAGTTCTCCGTCCATCGACATAACAGCGACAAACGAATCACTGCTGCCCTGTGATTGGATCGTTGCTTCACCCATTTGTAAGGTATCAACAAATGAACCTGCAACTGCGATCTGTCCGGATGCATTTACCGCCAGTGCCGCTCCGTCTTCTGCACCTGGACCAGTAATGGATTTGCTCCACTTGGCTTGCCCATTGCTAGTTAGTGCCACTACCAGCAGGTCGGATAATCTTGTGGACTCGTATGTTTGGGTTTCGACCTCGTTAGTAATTTCCAGCTCACCAGTAAAACGCAGAAGTGCAAGTAAATCGCCCTGCTGTGATTTGGCAACACTGCGTACACTCACTTCTCCAGTGCTCTGAAACGTGGTGACCCATTGGTTCTCGCCTTGCTCGTTTAAACCAAGCAACCATCCAGACCTGGTGCCTTTACTGGTAAGGACTTCTGGGGACTCCTGATCTGCCAAGTCGAGCACAACCGTGCCCGAATAATCGCCCGAAACAATCCAGCCGTTATCAGCAGTAGCTAGAATGCCATTCAGGCTGTCAGCCTTCTTGCCCCCAAACCGTTTGGCCCAAATGATGTTGCCGGATTGATCGAAGCAACTCACTAATCCGTCACTGGCACCATGTGAAATGAGCTCAGGCATTTTGTCACGAACTCCGCCGACAGATTCTGTAAAGCTGCCGGCCAAACAGACATCACCTTTGGCATCCAGGGCCAGCTGACTTGCCGACGATTTCCCCGGGCCGCCAATGGCACGCAACCATTGTCTAGTTCCGGTGGCATCATGACGGGTGACAAAGATGTCATAGCTACCGCGATTGAACAGCCTGTGCTGACGTGCCTCACCACCGAGGTGGGTAGAAAAACCACCGGCGCTGATGACATCGCCATTTTCGGTTCCCACAACGGCCCGTCCAATATCACGACTTGCACTGGCGGTCACATCTATCCATTCCGATGGCGATGATTTCTCAGACAGCGCGGGGGCTGCTGCCAGAGCAAAGACTAAAGCGACTGATATGTGCATCATGTGACTGATCCTCTAAATTACACCCGACGGCCAACAGGGGCCGTCGGGTCAACCAGGTGATATATCCGTTATTGACAGACTGAGCGCTGACTTTCGACTACGACTACTGCCTGGCTGGTACTGCCGTCAGCAGCCTGTAAGGTGTAGGTAAAATAGTCTTCGCAGAACACGCTGACAGGGTCGTAGCTAACCGATATCCCGTCTGGGTTAACATTAACCAGACCATGCGCACCGTCTGTTACTTCAACAATATTGACGCTTTCACAACGATCAAATGCATCGTTTTCGGTGACCGCTATGTCAATTGTTGGGTAGTCATCCGAGATGACCGCATGATCGTCGATAGCTTCCAGGCCATCGGCGGCTGGAGGCGCACACTGATCATTACCAGAAAGCCTGTAACCAAGGCCTACTGCAAAGTCATTTGACGCAGTTTGCGCAACCACCATCCCACTTTGATTGACTTCGAATGTGCGAACTTCAAGACCGGCAAGCTCATATCCAGGGCCAATCGGACAGTTCTCGCAATCATCAATCATATCAACTGGTAGCTGGATGGTGATCAATCCATCTTCCAACTGGCAATCTCCAGAATCTAGAGTAGCGACATCTATACCCTGGTTTACGCTTGGCGCGGTAATCTTGCCAAAGCTACAAACAGGACTGGTGCCAACAATGCGCAGATTGACCATATTGCGATCATAAATCTGACCTGCACCATCATCCTGCGGAAACTGTCGATTCCAGATAATTATCCAACTGTTGCCATCAACTTGAACGCCATTCCCAACTTGTAATTCCAGCACCAGCTTCTGCTCTGAGGTAGCGTTGCATACTTGTGCATCACCAATAAATGGTTCTGACAGGATCAATCGATTGATATCCAATGGGGTGGTGCCTAGTTGATCACCAGGAGCGTCGCTTACTCTTATTACGCCAGCACAAAAGTCTTCGGAAACACCCACTTCGGCACATGCTTCAAAGCCATTACTGTTTGAGCTCCCGTTTACGTTCACGGCGCGCACTTGGTAGCACACTGGCCCATTGAACGTCGTGTCGACAAAAGAAAGTTCATCAGCTCCAGTGACTTGAACTGGGTCGCTCCCGTATGCGCCATCCACACTGCGTCGATAAACTTCGTACGCAGTAATGGCGCTGCCGTTGTCGGCCG
>CAZVYE010000011.1:27832-38518 GCA_964630895.1 uncultured Gammaproteobacteria bacterium
CCAAACTCATCAATCTGGATGTCGTTGAAGTCCAAGAGGTTTCGGTTACTGGCACATGTCGTACCTTGCAAACAAACTGGCCCACGCTGAACGGGATCATTCGGAGTAACGTTTACAGTTTCCCAGGATTGACCGCGATCATAGGTTATCGCGACGTAGGCGTAGTATTCGCCCTGGAATGCGTCGGCGTTAGTTCCGGTACCTGGACCCTTGGCGGTCGACGCGAGAAAAGCCAGCGCTGCGCGATCACCGTCTCCGGCGACCATCGTTGGAAATACGCACTGCTCTAAACCCAAGCCTGGATCGACAGTTACTGGACCTGACCAAGTTTCACCCTTGTCGGTACTGACGGCGACCACAGGGGTTTTATCGTTTATGCACTGACCAAAGTAAATCGTACCGTCGGCACCAACTGCCATACCAGGGTCGTCTCCAGAAGGAATACCAGGAACCCCAACCACGCTCCAGGTCAATCCAGCGTCGTCGCTTCGGGCAAACCCCGACTGACCCAGCGGGCAATCACCGTTTGGAACGTAGACCGTACCATCGTTGGGGGCGACTTGAATGTGTCCATGCAATCCACCACACTCGCTGATGTTATACATGGGTACTGCAGCTCCCCAGGTTAGCCCGCCGTCATCGCTTCGAGCGATCTGAGCGACTGCTACGTCTTGGGACGCATAGTAGAAAGCGCTGGGGAATAGATCCACACCAAGAAAGCTATCTGGATATGGCCCAGAACCGACGCTCTGATGATCAACGCCAGCGTTAATACCCGCCCCTTGAGGGCTTTCTGTCCAGGTATCGCCATTGTCGTCAGAGAGTGACATCAGGCTGCGCTTGGCGCTTAACTGGGTGGAAATAGTTCGGCCAGTATCCCAGTCGGTATGGAGAATGGGATCCAATGTAGTGATGTGAGTTGGCGCACTGCGGTCCTCCCAATTCGCGACCGGGGGATCGGTACGTTCATCTACCGTAACTCGCAGAGTCTCCAGTCCAGCAATATACATAAGCTGATTGCTAAATGGCTCGACAGTCCTGCGCTCCATATTGAGCACGTGCGGAACACCCATAGTGGGTTCACCTGCGCCGAGCCCTATTCCCGCGTCTCCGGTCGCGGGACCGTAGAGTTCAAATTGGGCGTCCGGCTCACCTGCGCCTGGAGGCGCCAAATTGATAAAGCGCTGAGCACCAACAGTGGCGTTGCCACCGGGGCCGGACTCTACCAAACTCAGTTCTGCTTCTGCGTTGTATGGGGTGATTACAGCATAAGGTGAAGCAAACACCGTATATGTACCCGCAACCGGATTAATGAGCGTAACGATCTCTGGAGACCCCGGGCTGTTGCCTGAGGACCCTGCCGGGTTGCCCTCTGGGTCATGAACTACCATGTCCCAATCGTCTGCGGAAGTAGCCGTTAATGTGATACGCACCTCAAAGTCACCCTCAGTGGGCGCTTCAATCGTAAGTGCAAAAGCATCACAGTCCGGCTCTAAGCCAGGGGCCGCCGGCTGGCAATCGGGGCTCGCCGATGATGTGGGAGGCGGCGTGTCTCCGGTCCAGCTAACAATCGGCTGGTCGGGTCCCACGACGCCAGACTCTGGAACGGCCGCCTGGCTGTTGGTACCGATGGCAATCGCTGCTGCCACGGCAAGATTTAAGTACGCAATTCTCATGGTGCTACGCTCTTTTTGCTAAACACGAAATAGGTAGCAGGCACGTTACGCTGGTTGACAACAGGAGGTGCAGGGGGAAATCCCTCATATGGCAGGCTGGCGACACCTCACTAGAGTCATGCAGGCCGTACGGAAGCACGCCAGCTAAGGCAAGGAAAGAAACAAAAAAACCCGCGACCGGGTGGCCGCGGGTAGAAGTCCAAACGAATTGCCCGTTCGGCAGTCTGGAGATTATTGGTTATACGCAGCCAGGAACCTGGTCGCAGCAGCCGCATAAGTCGCGCGGCTTACATTACCCTGTGGCTCAAACGTGGCGCGCACTACTGGCTGGCCAAAGAAGTCCTGCTCAATACGGAAGTTCGCGGGCAGTATGTTCAACGCAATCGCCAGCTGTACGTAGCCTCGGTAGACCTGGGATATGTCGCCTTGATCGTCCAGTACAACGGTTTGACCATTGAAGTCAGCCGCTACGTCACCGCTATGATCCAAGGCTGCATCCTGCAGGCCCAGGGCTTGAATTAGACTGTAGGCCAATTCTTCGCGAGACACGCTGTCTCGTCCATCGAAGCTGCCGACGCGACTTTGCATTACACCAAAGTAATCGTGTGCAACATCTTTGAGCGCTGCGCCATCCACTAATACTGAGTCACGCGATAGCGCTAACAATGATGGGTCGAATGGGTCATTGCGATCTCCACTGGGTGCCTGCCTAACCGCTGCACCCATCACCAACCACTTGGCCAATGTATCGCGGTCCAAGTTCTGATCTGGCTTAAACTTGCCAAAGAACTTTGAATCTACCAGGCGTTCTCTTACCGCCAATTGAATGAAAGGTTCTGCCGGATGTCCCTGCGTATCATCGATGCCAGTATATCCATCGACACGCAGTTGCTTAATTGTAACGTCTACCGAACCTGGCGCTGCTACTCCGTTGGTCAACCCCAGGGGATCCACTCCAATTCCGGAAATGGCGCCAATACCACTAACTGTGAGGGTCCACTCACCTGGTACGCCAGCGCCAGCAGCTGCAATATTCTGACCCAAAACGGGAAGGGATATGCTCGACCCGTAACGATTACCATTTGGATCTGTGAGCACAATTGCTACGGTGTTGTCGCCCACATTTGAGGCAGCAGAAACCAGAGCAATATCTTCACCGACCTGGAAACGGTACTCGCCGTTAGGACCTACAGGCATAAATTCTACGGGTACGGTTTCCTGGCCTGCCACTGAGAAGTTGGCATTCGCCGTGAACTCGCGGTTCTGGTTTACAGTAGCTCCAAAAGATGCTCGCTCTAGTACCGCTTCTACTGCAGCATACGCATTCACGTAGCCAGCACCAGCTTCCCAGGACTCCAGACCTGGCATATTGGTTGCCGTATCCTGCAGTATCTGCTTCACTTCGCGCCATGTCAGCGATCCATCAGCTTCCAGCATAAGCGCCACAATGCCTGACACGTGCGGAGCAGACATAGATGTGCCGCTTAGCGCCGTGTAATACGGCAATTCTGCAGGACTCAGGTCTTCGCTGGTTTGGTCAATACCGAGCAAGTCCAATCCGTCACTGGTAGAGGCACGAACAGAATAGATGTCCACACCCGGTGCAGTTACCGTGGGTCGATCTTCCCATACAAAAGTCTCGCCATCGACAACCACCTCTCCACCACGATCTTTTTCGCCGCGAGAAGAGAAATCTGCCAGACGGCCGCTCTTGTCGCCGGCAGCAACCGTTACTACCCAAGGTGCCTTCTTGAAGTTACCGGTGATAGTCGCCTCGCCGTTGCCGGAGTTACCGGCAGAAAAGACTACGATGACTCCGCTATCGCTAAGCTGTTTCGTGGCAATGTTGGTTGGATTCTCTGGATCAAAATCTGTACCCGTATCTGAAGGTGACCCAAAAGAGTTGGAGATAACACGAATGTTGTACGTGAATCGGTTGGTCAGGGCATAGTCGAAACCACCGATGGTATCCAGAATGAACAGCGCCGCACCAGAACCATAGCCGACCAAGTTTGCGCCTGGAGCTACTCCTTCCATGCGACCACCATCGGAGGCCGCACCAGTAGCGCCAATAATACCGGCCACGTGACTGCCATGACCGCCGGCAATGTCCGTGTTTTGGACATTTTGCACATAGGTAATAGGCGCTACGTCACTGAAAGACCGTAGGTTAGTCTGGGCCAGTACATTTTGGATAACGTGATTCGGGTAGCTAATGTCCGGATGTAAACCGTCGACTCCAGAGTCGTTCACAACCACGCCAACTCCAAGCCCAGAAACGGGCAAACCATTGGGGCGGATTTCGCTATCTTCTCTTAGCCTATCCACGCCAGTGAGCTGGGTTGCCTCTTCGTTTTCGTACTCCAGAGGCGCATTAAAATACAACGATCGTATATCGTCCATCGCGTCCATCGCAGCAATCTGCTGAGGGGTTGCGAGAACACCGGCCATCGGTAATGACTGAAACGAAAATCCAGCCACGCCAAGGGCGTTCAGTTCCGCTAACTGGGCTGCATTGGGGGGTGCGTCGCCCTTGTACGTGACAATGACTTCAATGAGATCATCGGTTTCAGCAATGGCTAACTGGTCCGATAGCTGCGGTCCAATTATCGCTGCCTGACTTGCGCCGCCCATGGCAAGCGCCATTACTCCGGCAAGCAGTTTCTTGGAAATATTCATGGTTGTTGACTCCACACGTTGACAGTGCATCAATGGTCATTGATTTGGAGGAGTAACGTGGAGGGGGAGAGTTCTCAGATAGACTGGGGGAAATCCCTCAGAGAAACTACAATCTGCGGTAGTTAGAGGTCGAAACCCAAATATTAATTAAGCAAACCTCTGCGTGCCGCATAGCGAACCAATTCTACCGTATTGCGCACATCCATCTTTTCCAAAATTCGAGATCGGTGATTCTCTGCCGTCTTTACCGATATATCTAATTCGCGAGCTACTTCCTTAGTACTTTGACCTTCAACAATCAGATGAAACACTTCTCGCTCGCGGGGCGTGAGGTTGCCGTACGGGTTTTCGGGACTGGCATCTGGTTTCCGAAATTGATCCGCCAACACCCGAGTTGCATGATCGCCAAAATAGCCTTTGCCGGCCTGAATTGCGCTTACTGCCGCCAGTAGTTCGGATCCAGCGCTATCTTTAAGCAAATAGCCATCTGCGCCTGCCCGAACCAAGTGTACGACGTACTCTTCTTCCTCATGCATCGTCAATACTAGAATTTTGACCTCTGCAAGTTCCTCTTTGACGCGGCGTACTACTTCGAGTCCGCTGAGCTTAGGCATGCCGATATCGACAATCAGCATATCCGGCCGGAATCGCTTCGTCATGTCGATAGCTTCCAGCCCATCGGCTGCCTGACCCACAACTTCTGCGCCAGTTTGGGTGTTGAGAATGGACACCAAACCATCTCTGACCATGCGGTGATCATCGGCCAGCACGATACGGATTGGCGTCATTGCGATGTCCCCTGCTTATTTCGCGGGATTTGCATGCGAATTTTGGTACCTTCTCCAGGGCTACTCTCAAAGTGCACTCGCCCGCCAAACAACTCTACTCGTTCACGCATAGCCTGCAATCCAAACCCGTCCTGTTGGACCGATTCATTGTGCACGTCAAAACCTTTTCCGTCATCCATGATTACGAGTTTCAACAGTTTGGGCTGAACGACGATCTGCAAAGCGATAAGTTTCGCATTTGCGTGTTTTAGCGCATTGGTCGTAGCCTCTTGAGTTATACGATATACCAACGTGCCCAGCTCTGCGCTGAGCTCATCAAGGTCGCCGCGTTCAATAAGTTCTGTTGCAAGCCCTTGCTTTTGAACACTTCGACATAGCTGACGCAGGGCGGAACTCAATCCCAGATCATCCAAAACGGCGGGTCTTAGCATGCGCGACATGGAGCGCGTATCTTCAATACAACTGGAACACAGGCTAATCGCCGTAGCTATCTTCTGCTGATCTTCTTGTTCTAGCGAGGAGTTTTCTAATCCCGTTAATGTATTCTTTAACGCAGTGAGATTCTGGCCCAGCCCATCGTGCAGTTCTCTTGCCAGCCGACCACGCTCTTCTTCCTGGGATCGCCAGGCCTGACGCGCAATATGCAATGCCGTGTATTGGCCCCTTTGTAATTGCTCCAGGATTTCCTGGTGGCTGTGCTGCAACTCGATAAAAGCGCGTTGAATGTCTTCTAAGGATTCCAAAGGTCTCTTCCAGTAAACGACATCGTTTGTTCTCTGTACACTAGCGGGCGCGCCTGCTGGCTGCGTTCCCATGCTTCACTTCTTTGGGATTGCAAATACTCGCAGCTATTTTCACCAATTGGGCATAGCTCAGTAGCGAGATGCAAAAGCTTTGGTGCCAAGTAGCTGGGATCATCATTAATGAGTGAAAGGGCTGACGCCAGGGCATCCTTGGCAACATCTCGCTTACCCTGTTGCAAAGCAGCTTGTGCCCATAGCATGGCGGTTTCAATGTTCAAATCCCGGTGGCCAAGTTTTGCCGCTTGCTCCGCAAGGTCAGCAAACGCTTGCATATCCGATGGGTCTTTGGCCAGTTGGCGCAAAACCGCCAATTCGAGCGCAGCTCTGGCTCCAGCGACATCCTCGACTGCCAGAGCTTCGTCTATTTGCATAATCTCTCCAGCTTGTAACCTGGCTCGAGCCAACAACACCGATCGCTCCGCATCCTGAGCTCTGTTTAGGACATCATCTGGCCCAAAATCTAACAAGCTCTTCGCTTTCTCGTTGTCGCCAAGGGCCATATAAATGCGGGACTCCAGCAGCCTGGACTGCAGCCTACCTCTTGCGTCACTTAGGTCCTGAAATTCGTCGTGTGCGAGCGCGACGGCGTCTAGGGCGGCCTGATATTCTCCTGAGCTAAACGCTTGTTCCGCCTCTAAAATTTTGTTAACAGCAAGCTCCGGACTCATTTGCAGCGGTTCGGCTATAGCCACGACGGAACGCAGCCGTTCTTCGGCTTGTTGCAAGCTACCGGTTGCGATGTCCAGCATGGCAAGATTCTGCTGCGCGTGGACACGACCCGACTTATCATCAATGAGCTGATATTGTTCTAATGCCTGCAACAGATATGCGCGGGATCGTTCATAGGCGCCCTGCTCAAAACTAACGTAGCCCACGTTGTTTAAACTCTCCGCCACGCTACGCTGATTATTCAGACGCCGTCGGATATCCAGCGATTGTCGATAGGCCTGATACGCTGACTCATATTCTCCCCTTTCTTCGGCCAAAACGCCTGCATCGTTGTACAAATCAGCCAGACCAACCAGGTCGTTAATTTGTTCGAGCAAGCTTTGGGCGCGATCGAAATGTTCTTGGGCCAATTCGGTTTCGCCGCGATAGGAAGCCAATGCAGCAAGATTTCTTTGGGTCGCAGCTTCTCCACGGGCGTCGCCAATCTCGGCGCGAAGTGTAGCTGCTTGCTTGAACATCACGTCTGCCTGATCAAACACCCCAAGTTGTTCGTATGCGATGCCTTGGGCATTAATCGTGTCCGCTTTCCCCTGCCGATTGCGCAATCGATTGTGTAAAGTTTCTGCCTGAACCAGATAACGATCTAGCGCGAGCTGGCTATCGCCCTGCAAAATGGCGAACTTTGCTTTTAGAAACCATGCCCGCGCATTTTCAGGGAATCGATCCAACAGTTGATCGAGAATACTATTAGCGCGATCAAAATCACCGGCATCGCCAAAGTATTCTGCGCCAAAGAGCAAAACCAAATCGTCCCCGGGGCGCAAATTAAGTAATTGATCCATAGCCCGATCTGCTTGTTCAAAGCTACCCGTGCTAAGCGCCATACTTATTTTTGCCAGTTGGTCATAGTGGCTGCTCCCTCGTGCCAGGCCACCAGCCTGAAGGTACGCATCTTCAGATTCGTCGTAGCTCCCAGCCAGAGCATAAGCCCATCCTAACGCCCACCATGCACCGGCAAATTCGGGTATTTGGGCAGTGGCCCGCTGCAAGTAGCCCACTGCGTCCATGGCATTTCCCTGTTGCAACGCAACCAGGCCACGGTAGAAATCCGTAGACTCGCGTGCAGACTCGCTTTGCGTATCGCTGGCCCTGATTGGCCGCGGCAAACCCAATTCTGAACTCAGTGTGGCAGCTATACCGGCAAGGTCAGAGGGGTTTGTAACATTGATGTTCGGAATCGCTATTGAAACGCCCGCATCACTAATCACGGAAATTCCGCCCTCACTGCCCACAACAATTTGATTGATTTCCAAGGTCTTTAGCAAACGCTGGGGATAAGTTACTGCGTCTTCGGCGTCAAAACTGAGTAGCTTAATCATGGTTTCCAGGCGTGCGAGACCGACCAATCCATCTGCATTGGTCGCCGCTAGATAGTCCAGTACAGCACCCGTCTGCGCCAGGTATGCATCGCTTTCGTCGCCTTGATTGGCTATCAGGATCGCCCGCGAGATGGTCGGCGTCGCAGCAGTTCCGTCGGTCAAATCTGGGCCGTCAATATCCCATGCTTTCCAAGCTATCAAGCCAGCAATGACAAGCAACACTGGAACCCACAGCCATCCCCCTGACCTTCTTTCAGTCGGACTTTGGGCCTCTGGATCGCCACCCAATATCTGCACTATTTCCCGCGCGCTCTGAAACCGGTGTTCGGGATTGCGCTTAAGTAAGCGATGGCACACAGAACGCAACGATTCTGGAATATTTGGAGCATCGCGCAGCGGCTCAGGACTATGAGCAATCCGCTGCGCAATTGATTCTTGAGTTGTCGCTGTTTGAAACGGAAGATTTCCAACAAGCATCTCAGATAAAATAAGTCCCAGCGCGTACAAATCACTACGTGCATCGACCGTCTCGCCAGCTGCCTGCTCTGGCGACAGATAGTCGGGCGTACCGACGATCATTCCTTCACGCGTTAGACCTGCATGACTGAGTGAGCGTGCGATGCCGAAATCGCAGATCAAGACTCGCCCGGAATCGTCGATTAGTATATTCGCTGGCTTTAGATCTCTATGTACCACCCCCGCATCGTGGGCAGCGGCAAGGCCAGCGGCAATTTGCATGGCAATATCCGTAGCTGCCTCAGGGGACAGAGGGCCTTCTCGCTCCATTTTTTGCTGCAAAGACTCGCCGCTGACGTAATCCATGCTGAGAATCCAGCGTTCGCCATCTGAAGTCATGTCATGTAATCGAACGACATTTGGATGACTCACTTTACGCGCGGTGAGCAATTCTTGCCTGAAGCGTTGTAACGCAGTGTCGTTTGCACCAATATCCCGGCGCAATACTTTGATTGCCACTATAACGTCTAGATGTTCATCTCTTGCTTTGACTACCTCGCCCATGGCGCCAACGCCCAGGCCCTCCAGTACTTCATAGCGGCCGGCAATCCGGTCGCCAGGGCGTACTGAAAACAAGCTTATCCCACTGGTTTGGGTTCGACCGTCGCTCGAAGATTTGGGATTGTCGTCATTGAATCCGGTCAATTTTTTATGCTCACCACGGCGTTTGTGAAGCGAAATCACTCTGCAGTGATCGGTTTGTACTAGGTATAGCGCGTGACTGGCTAAATGACCGGGAATAGAATTGGCCAAAACTTCGGCAATCTGGAAAGCGCAAAATAGGAGTTGCTGGAGTATCTGCCAAGGCCATTTCTTGAACCCAATCCAACCAGACTAGTAGCAATCGTACCACGCATCACGTTGTGGACATCACTTCTCTAGCCAAAGCTATGCCGAATTTGCACTGGCAGAATCTTCAAAGAGGCACAGACATGCCTGGGCGCAACCACATCGCCGGCAGTGACACTCGCGGTCTCAGGAGCACTTGGGTGAACTTTCCAACAAATGGGCGTCTGAAAATGCTCTGGAAAGCCTGACATTGAGATTGCTTCGGCAATCCTTTTGTTTGCACAAGTCCAGCGAAGAAAAACCTGCTAACTGCTGTGCATTGAACCTGCTAGCTGGAAAGGCTGATCTACGCTTCCGCGGGAGAATCGCTACAGTGGCTGTGCTAAAGCGATACCGAACCCAAAGAGTTGTTGGGAAACTGGGTATCAGACTGCGATGGTATTTTTGCGGCAAGCGCATGCATTGCCATCTCCATCTTTGAGACCGTCAACGCCATCGCCGCGTGGGCTGCCAGAGATTCCAGAATACTGAGTTCCAGATCGTCTAGCGGCTCTCCTGGTGAAGTCCGGTCAGCATATATTACGCCAACGATTTCATTTTGCTCTGCTAACGGCAAACACAACATCGCCTGTATTCCCCCTTCTACAACACTCGGCTGACCTGCCAGCCACGAAGCGGGATCCAGCTGATGCAGTATGACTGGCATGCGATCTGAGACACACCGCCGAACGCAACTCAGACTGCCAGAAAATTCAGTCGATTCAAGCAGGCTGGTATCAATGCCACTATTTGCCACTACCTGCCAGCTGTCATCAGTGGACTTTAACAGCGCAAACCCGCGTTCAAAATTTGAAAGTTCAAGTATCGCGCGAACCGATTCTTCAACTAATGGCTCGATGCCCAGGCTAGACTGTAACTTGCGTTGCCATTGTCCAAATCGAATGACGTTGTTGTAACTGCTATCGGTCTGGTGTTCACGCAGATGAAATTCGCACAGTACTTTTCCTATACTTAACCGGTCGCCGGCGTTGAGAACCACTGCTTCGGTTAGTTCCTTGGTACCGCGGAACGTCCCGTTCTTGCTGTCTAAATCGGTTAGCCAATAAAGTCCATCTTCAGCCACAATCTGGGCATGCCATCGAGATACGGATGGATCATCCAATTGAATGTCACAATCTGCATCGCGGCCGATTTTGACTGCTTTGGACGAATCCAACACAAATCGTTTCGATGGCGCATTCTGGTATTGCACCAGAAGCATTGCATTCACTGGACAATCAGCCTGCTAAAGGAGCAGCGCATTGGCCATGCGCAAGGTGAATATCAGCGTACTGGCTCTGGCGTGAATACGACCAGCAACGTTATTCAAGTCGCGGCTTGCACGCCA
>CAZVYE010000012.1:0-13474 GCA_964630895.1 uncultured Gammaproteobacteria bacterium
GATTAAATATGCTGGAAGAATCGCTGATTCGCGCGCTACACGTTATCGCTTTTATGGTGTTAACCGCCATGCTGATAGCGGAGCATTTGCTCCTAAAACCACGACTGGACCAGGCTGAGCTCAACCGGCTTGGTCGGATCGATGCGATCTACGGCGTGAGTGCCGTGCTGGTTTTGCTGGCTGGACTGGCACTGTGGTTTTGGACAGGGAAACCGGCCAGCTTTTATTCGGGCAACTGGATATTTCACCTGAAACTTACCTTGTTTGTCGTAGTTGGGCTGCTGTCCATCTATCCAACCATCTTTTTCATAAAAGGGCGCAAAGGCGCGTTCCCGCTAAACGTGCCGCGGCGCGTGGTGATGTTTATTCGACTGGAGCTGCTGCTACTGTTTTTGATACCGATCTGCGCCACGCTAATGGCCCGGGGCGTAGGAGTGTAATACCTAGGAAGACTGGCGATTTTTTAACCAGATCGGTAAGATGCGCCACCATTTTTGTAAACGCACCCACATGACTGAAACAAACAAGAAAACGCGATTTGAGCAGGGCAAGCTGCAACAGCGCCTGCGGCGCAATGTGGGCAAAGCCATCATGGATTTCAACATGATCGAAGATGGCGACAAAATCATGGTGTGCTTGTCTGGCGGCAAAGACTCATACGCCATGCTGGATCTGCTGCTGAGCTTGCAGAAAAAGGCACCCGTTCAGTTTCAATTGGTGGCAGTTAATCTGGACCAGAAACAGCCAGACTTTCCAGAGCATGTCTTGCCAGAATATCTCACCGAACTAGGCGTGCCATTCCATATCCTGGAGCAGGACACATACAGCACGGTTACTCGGGTTATTCCAGAGGGTAAGACCATGTGCAGTCTGTGTTCTCGGCTGCGGCGCGGTTCGCTCTACACCTACGCGGAGGCTGAGGGATTTACCAAAATCGCTCTGGGCCATCACCGCGACGACATTATAGAAACGCTGTTTCTCAACATGTTCCACGGCGGATCGCTCAAGGCCATGCCGCCTAAGTTGCAATCAGACAATGGCAAACATGTGGTCATACGACCGCTCGCCTACTGCAAGGAATCTGATTTGGACGCGTACGCACAGGCCAAAGCGTTTCCCATCATTCCCTGTAATTTGTGCGGATCGCAAGAGAACCTGCAGCGCAAAATGATCAAGAACATGCTGCGAGAGTGGGAAAAACAATATCCTGGCCGAGTAGAAACAATTTTCCGCGCCATCGGCAACGTAGCCCCCTCTCAGCTTGCCGACCGGAACTTGTTTGATTTTATCAATCTGGGGTCTTCACAATCGGAATCTTTGGACTGGCTCATCGCGAATAATCAGTAGTTCACCAGCGATTTGCGAAAAATCTGACATCACCTACGGTTTGTGCAATATTGTTCGTGCCGCTGACAGGAGCACGAATGCCAGAAAAAAAGTCCAGCGCAAGCGATCCTAACCGACTATTCCCGGACTTTTGTCGGCTGTCTAACGTATTTACGCTCACGATTGTTGCCGAACTGGTAGCGATCATCGCAACTGTAGGCCGTGACCCAAAAGTAGATTTTTGGGGACTGCTGTCACTGCTTTCCCTGTATTGCCAGTGGATTGCAATCATGTCCGCAGGCGTTCTGTGCCAGATGCGCAAGATTTTTGCTCGCGTCCAGCCCGCTATAGCCTATTCCGGCGCCCTGGCGATTATCCTGCTAATCGCAACCCTGGCCAGCGTTTTTGCAGACGTGGTTAATCAGTCCATTCGGCTCCGGAGCGATATAAGCTTTGTAGATCTGTGGCGCAAATCTCTGGTAATCGGTGCCCTGGTTGGGGCTGCCGCACTACGCTATTTCCACATTCAGGCGCGCTGGCGCCAGATAGTTATTGCCGAAGCGGAAACACGCTTCCGTGCGCTGCAGGCGCGTATTCGTCCACACTTTCTTTTTAACAGCATGAATACCATTGCGGGCCTTATTCGAGGTAAACCAGAGACCGCTGAAGATGCAGTGATCGACCTGTCAGAGCTGTTCCGTGCTGCGCTGGCACCATTGGACAGCCCGGCTACACTGGCTCACGAATTGGACTTGTGCCGCAAGTATGTCGATATCGAACGCCTGCGTTTGGGTGATCGCTTGCAGGTAGATTGGGACACTGATGCGCTACCGGGGCAGGAGAAAATTCCGCCGCTGTTGCTACAACCTCTGTTTGAAAATGCCATTTATCATGGCATCCAAGGACGCGAAACTGGTGGTACATTAGTGGTACGTGGATGGACCGAAGAAGATTACTGGATTTTGCAATTGGATAATCCAATGCCACGCCACAAGCAGACTTCCAAGGGGCATGGCATTGCGCTGGACAATATTGAAAAGCGACTAACACATCGTTACGGAGACGCAGCTAAACTAAATATTCAACAACAGTCAGATATATTTAGTGCAAGAATAGAGGCACCACTAGAGGGAGAGCGCGTATGAAAGTTCTGATCGTCGATGACGAACCGCTTGCGCGGGAAAGAATGGCGCAGATTCTGCGAGACAAATCAGGCGCCGAGGTTGTGGGGAGCGCGGAAAATGGTCGGCAGGCAATTGATCAAGTACGAGAGCACAAACCTGATGTGGTGCTGATGGATATCAAGATGCCCGTCATGGATGGTTTGGAGGCGGCGCACCACTTAAAGAAGCTCGAACACCCGCCCGCGGTCATATTCTGCACAGCCTATGACGCGCATGCCCTGGAAGCCTTTGAAGCAAGGGCCGTAGACTATCTGGTCAAGCCAGTACGATCTGATCGTTTGCAAGAAGCATTGGACCGGGTGAATGGCGGCGCAGACTTGGGCGAGGCCCCTGATCCTGAGCAACGCAGTCATCTGTGTGCGCGCATGCGCGGCAATCTGGAGCTGGTCCCGCTGGAAGAAGTGATTTACTTCCAGGCAGAACACAAGTACGTCACGGTAGTGCACGAAAAAGGCGAAGTGCTGATAGAGGAGCCGCTAAAAGCGCTGGAAGAAGAGTTTGGCGATCAGTTTCTGCGCATTCATCGCAATGCCCTGGTTGCTTTGGATCGAATCACCGGTTTGGAAAAGACACCTGACGGCAGGACGGTCATTAATCTGGAAGGTACGGACAGCAAACCCGAAATTAGTCGCCGCAGTCTTCCGGGAGTCCGCAAAACGATTCGCGCTTTGTAAATATCGTATCCAGAGCCAACGAAGCATTTCCCTTCTTCGCGCTTTTGCGCACAATAGGGCGCTTTCCACGCGTCTTGGTAATTTATGAGCCTTCCCATTTTGAGAATTGCGACCCGCGAAAGCCCGCTAGCACTCTGGCAAAGCCGCTGGGTTGCGGCACACTTGCTCGATCTCTATCCGGATATGGATGTCCAACTGGTACCCATGACAACCAAGGGGGATCAGCTGGTCGATCGTTCTCTGGCCAGCGTCGGCGGCAAGGGGTTGTTCCTAAAAGAGTTAGAAGTTGCCATGCAGGAAGGTCGCGCGGATATCGCCGTACACTCCCTGAAAGATATTCCCGCCCAGCCGGCCGATGGGTTTGCGATTGCCGCATATCTCGAGCGGCATGATCCACGCGATGCTTTTGTGAGCAACCACTACGAGCAGCTCGATCAGCTCCCCAAGGGCGCAGTAGTTGGCACCTCCAGTCTACGACGCCAGGCCATGTTGTTGGCCGCCAGACCTGACCTGGTAATCAAACCGCTGCGTGGAAACGTAAATACCCGCCTGGCTAAGCTGGACGCAGGTGATTACGACGCTATCGTGCTGGCTACTGCAGGCCTTGAGCGCCTGGAAATGGGTGATCGTATTCAACAACGTATTCCCCCAGAGCTGATGTTGCCAGCCATCGGTCAAGGCGTGGTGGCAGTCGAGTGCTGCGAGGATCACGCCGACGTTATAAAAGTACTGCGCAAGCTCAATCACCAAGCCACAGAAAACGCGATTACGGCAGAACGGGCGCTGGGTGCCCGTCTGGACGCCAGCTGTCATGCTCCGCTGGGCGCACTGGCGCTGCCGGACGGCAATGGTCTGCACTTGCGTTCGGTTGTAGCCAGAGCCGATGGTAAAAAAGTTCTGGAAGTGGATGACTCCCGAGACGACGTAGATCCGCAGCAACTGGGCTACATGTTGGCTGATGAACTGCTGCGTCTAGGTGCAGCAGCACTGATTACTTAATGAATCAGGCGATAACATCGCACCCCCACACGTTAGTCCTGGTTACCCGGCCGGATGGGCAGAGACTCGCTCAAAGCCTTGGCGAGGCAGGACTGGACAGTCTGATGCAACCGGGGCTTCGACTCGTTTGCCAGGCGACCCTGGAGGGGATGGCTGGCGCGCTGCTGCCCGCAGATTGGTACGTATTTGTAAGCCCCAGAGCGGTAACATGCTGCGGTAAATATCTCGCCTCATTAGCACTGCCCGGACGCTTCGCTGCTGTGGGCACGGCCACAGCCAGGGCATTGGCACATCAAGGCATTGAGGATATTGTAATCGCCAGCAGTGGTGGCGGTGACGGTTTGCTTGCGAATCCTGCATTTGCGGTAAACCCAGAACACACAGTGGCTATCGTTTGTGCGGAGGGCGGCCGAGAGATTCTTGCAGACACGCTGAGAGAGCGGGGGGCGAAGGTCCGCGAGTACCATGCTTATCGGCGCGAGACACCGGCACCGGATCTGGGAACACTGGCTCGGTTGGAACAACACGAAGGGCCGATCATATTGACAGCCACCAGCTTGAAAATACTGGAAAATATTGATGCTATGTTAAGTCAACATATACGGGCCGACTTTCGGTCCTGGCCGTTGGTTGTGCTAAGCGAACGCATCCGCGCCCGCGCGGACGAACTTGGCTTTCAAGAAATTCACTCGACGCTTACTACAACTGAGCTAGCGTTGCGCGATAAGGTAATTGCTGTGGCAAGCGCTGCGCCTGCCCGGTAAACACATATTTAGACACAAGATGAGTTATCACTTATGAGCGAAACCGAACTGCAGTCTGACGAAGAACAGACGGTGGATACGTCTCCCGCAGCGACACCGGCAAAACGGCAAGGTGGCGGTATCGCATTCCTTGCGCTGTTTATTTCCATGGCGCTGGTAGGTTGGGAGCTGTACCAGTGGTGGGTTTCTAAACAGGCTGCAGAACCGGAGCAAAATTTTGCTGCACTGCAAGAGGACCTGCAGCGGGCGGTCGCCGACATGAATAGCAATCTGGATCGGAGGATTGAGCAAGCCCGAGCGGAAATGGACGAAGGCAAAGCCGAAGGTGAACGGAGCGCTGCTCGAATCGAAGCCCAAATGGCAGGCGTTGAGCGGGAACTGGGCCGTATTGCCGATGACTCCAGACGCGGGCGTAGCGGCATCGATCAGCGCATTGCATCCATCGAAGATGCGCTGGCACGGGTGAATCGTCGCAAAGATACCGGCGAAGATGTCCTGTTAGTCTCGGAAGTAGATTTTCTGCTGCGGGCGGCCAATGAGCGGCTCAACCTGTACATGGACGTGGCTGGCGCAAAGCGTGCCATGCAGGCGGCCATGGAGCGATTGAGAATGGTCCAGGACCCGGTTTATGAGTCCATTCGTCAAGATATAGCCACGGAGCTGGGCAATCTGGAAAACACAGAAATTCCTGATCGCGTGGCAATTTCTGGCACCTTACTATCGTTGGCTCGCGCCAGTGAGTCATGGCCACTGGACGCAAGACGAACTCTAAAAGCCAGCGGTTCGAATTTGTTGAAGCCCCAGGATGTAAGCGAACAAGATAGTCTGTGGGACGACTTTCGAGGGCTGTTATCTGAGGTTGTCACGGTGCACGAGGCCGGTGACACTGACGCCGTGGAACTTTTGACATTAGAGGAGGAGCGCCTGCTCCGCGAAAATGTCCAACTACAGCTGCAGGTAGCGCAGTTGGCTGCTACACGAGGCGACACCGAACTCTTTCGATCCGCACTGCGAGCCGTGGCTGAATGGGTTACTCGTTACTATGACACCGAGGCAGAAAACGTACAGCGCGCCGGCGAGCGTGTATTGGAACTGGCTAAAGTCGAACTGAATCCCGACCTGCCCGATCTGGGCCCCGTGCTGACCAGACTGCGTAATCTGCGCGCGCTCAACCAAAGCGGAGGTTCGTAGTATGCGTCTGGTAATTAGCCTGGTTATTGCCGTAATTTGCGGACTGCTGGTGATCTGGAGCCTGCCAGTTTTGAAGGGCTACGTGCTGGTACGCGCAGGCGGTATGGCCATCGAAACCAATGTCCTGATTCTGGTGCTTGGAATGATCACGTTTATGCTGCTGCTGTGGCTGATCGTGTGGTTGTGGCGTCTTCCCGGCAACACATTGCGCAAATTCTTTGAGCGTCGCGCCCAGGCCCAGATGGAAATCGGCATGTTGGCGCTTTCTGAAGGAGATTGGCATAAAGCCGAGAAAGCCCTGTCGCGCTCGGCGCAGTATGGCCACGGTCAGGCGGTGAGCTACCTTGGAGCCGCGCAGGCCGCCGAGGCACTAGGCCATACCGACAGCCGCGAGAATTACTTACGGGAAGCGGATCAGCGTATGCAGGCGCATCCTGGCGTAAAGATCACGCGAGCGCGCATCCAGTTGGATCAGGGCAAACCTGATGCCGCCATAGAGATTCTGGAGCCGCAATACAAATCCGGCGTGCGCACCCATCGCACCCTAGCACTCCTGGCGGAATCTTATGAGAAAGCGGGCGAGTGGGAAAAACTAGCGAAACTGGTGCCTGTATTGCGCAAACATGAAGTGCGCAGCGAGGCAGAAGCACAACAACTGCTCATTAGCGCCATCCGACATCGCCTGGACGAAAGCGTACATTTTGAAGAGTTGAATAAAGTATGGCGGTCTCTCGGCCGTAGCCAGCGCAAAGAACCGCTGGTGTTAGCGCGCTATGCTGAAAATGCGATTCTGTTCGGCCGTGGCACCGACGTAGCCGGCGATGTTCGCAGCGCCATCAATAGTCAGTGGTCTGAGTCTCTGGTGGATATCTATGGCCGGCTCGGCCTGGAGGCCACCACAGGTCAAATTAAGGAATGCGAAAAGTGGTTGCAGAATCATCCTGAATCCCCGGCCCTGCATTTAGCTTTGGGTCGGCTTTGCCAGCGCCGCCAGCTTTGGGGTAAAGCACAAGACCATCTGGAATCGTCTATTCGACTGCGACCGGATGCCCAAACTTACCGCGCACTTGGTTCTTTGCACGAAAGAGAAGGCAACCAGAAAAAGGCGATGGAGGCGTACAAACACGCTGCCAATCATGCCCTGGAACGACATTCACGCCAGCTTATGGTGGTGAAGGATGAGCAAGCACAACTTAAGGAACAATAAATCGGCGAAGCCAGTGCGATACTGGCTTCGCATGGTATTGCAGATTTAGATCTGGATATCCAAGTCGGCGTGAATCAGGTCTTTGGAATTGATTATGCGCGCCACATCTTCTGAGCGAATATGACCGCGGATATTCACAAATACCGCCTCAGAACCGTTGTCCATCGCCATGATGGTGATTCCGTCCAGTCCTTCTTCGCTACCCTTGACCATGACCTGCACCATAGAACCTTTGTCATTGATGCTCGCCATGGATTCCCAGCCCTGATCAAACAAGTCGTCTGCCAGCGCCCGGGCATCGTCACGCACATCGTCAATGTCACCGTCCAGTTCGAAAATTCGTACTTGAACCGAATCAATACGACGCAAGAACTCAGCGTCTTCGTCCCCAGACTCTTTAGCGGCCTGTTTGGCCAGACCAAGCAGCCATCCGTCTAAGTCCAAACGCACTACCGCTTGTTGACCCCGTAACGCTTTTAGGGAATCAAAATTTACAAATCCTGGGTGGTTGCGATCGGCCAGCGCGGCCACGCTCGCAGTTAACAGTGCAAATGCCAGAAATAGCCCTTTTTTCATGTGTTTCTCCTTGCAGGTGTTGACTGTGTATTTGCTGGGAATACGCGTAGGCCAGCGAGGAAGTTACAGGTTCGTTAAATTTTTCCAGGCACAATATTTGATTTGCGCTGGCGCAATCAGGAAAATGGACCGCCCGTCTGGTCAAATCGGATCGACCGCTTGAGCAAAAAGCCAATTCAAAAGTTTTCGTATGCGCGCTTCATGCAGCCGCTTCTGCGCTGGGTGCTGAGTTTATTTGTGCGCGAGGAACTACTGCCGAAGGGGTTCGAGCCAGACCCAGATTTAACCTACATCTATGTGCTGGAATCCGATGCACTGTCCAACGTGCTCATCCTGCAAAAGGCTGCGCGCGCGCACAACCTGCCGATGCCGCTATCTGATATTCCTGTAGAAGGCGTTGAAGACAATAGACTCATGAGTCTGCAGCGCCTGCGTGGTGTCTGGGTGCGGCGACCCGATATGCGGGATCACTTGAAGTCTCTCAATCATATGCTGAGCCTGGCAGCGGCACATCCAGATAAGAACGTGGTGCTGCTACCCGTCTTGATAATGGTGGGTCGCGCTCCGGAAAAAGACGCGGGCTTTTTTAAGATTCTGCTTTCTGAGAACTGGCCCATTGCAGGGCGTATTCGGCGCGCTTTTGCAGTTTTGGTACATGGTCGTCGCACGCTCGTTCAGGTGGGACAGCCGCTGCATCTGAACAAGGCTATTGAAGAAAAGCTGGGGCGCTCGCGCACGGTGCGGAAGGTTTCGCGCGTGCTGCGGGTACATTTTCGCCAGGCCCGAACCGCGGCTATTGGTCCAGATTTGTCCCACCGACGCACGTTGGTAGATGAGGTCTTACGGTCGCGGCCAGTTCGAGAGGCTATCAAGGCGCGGGCGACAAAGCGCAATCAGTCTGTAGCGAAATCCAGGCGACAGGCGAGAAAATATGCCGAAGAGATCGCGGCAGATTCGTCGTATACGGTCATTCGTATCTTCAGCCAGGCTCTCAACTGGTTCTGGAACAAGATCTATCAGGGCATCAATGTCTCCCACATGCGCAAGTTTACCGACGCATCTGCCGGGGCTGAAATCATTTATGTCCCCTGCCATCGTAGTCACATCGATTACCTGCTGGTGTCGCATTTGGTGCACCAAAATGGTTATGCCGTTCCCCACATTGCGGCGGGCGTCAACCTGAACTTACCGGTAGTCGGCCCGATCTTGCGGCGCGGAGGGGCGTTTTTCTTACGTCGTAGTTTTAAGTCCAACGCGCTTTACTCTGCCGTGTTCAACGAATACGTGGATACCATCTTTGCGCGTGGAGTTTCGATGGAGTATTTCATCGAAGGCGGACGCTCGCGGACCGGCCGACTCTTGCAGCCCAGAACCGGCATGCTGGCCATGACAGTTCGTAGCTTCTTAAAGCACCCACAGCGACCAGTAATGTTTGTGCCAATATATGTCGGCTATGAACGACTGGTGGAGGGCGGTGCTTACCTGGGTGAGTTGTCCGGGGGCCAGAAAAAGAAGGAATCAGTGGGCGGCTTACTACGCTCATTTAAAATTCTGAAGGAGCGATACGGGCAGGTCTATGTAAGTTTTGGCGAGCCCATCGACTTAGCCGGTCATCTTGAGCAGGTCGCACCGGACTGGAAGGAAGCTGCCGCAGAAGCAGAGTCCAAACCGCAATGGCTGGGTACTGCGGTGGACAGCCTGGCCAACCGAATCATGACGCACATCAACAATTGTGCAGACGTAAATCCCATCAATCTCCTGGCCACTGCGCTGCTGGCTTCGCCAAAGAATACGATGGACTGCGAAGACCTCAAAGCGCATATTGAAGTGCTGCGTAAGTTGCTGGTGGCGGTTCCCTATACCAGCGAAATATCCGTCACCAGTATGCCAGCGGAAGAGATCATCAACCGTGGCGCGGAGATGGACTTTGTGCGTCAGGTACAGCACCCATTGGGCGACTTGATTACCAGCGGGCAGCGAGAATCCTGGCTGCTTTCCTACTTTCGTAACAACATAGTGCACCTGTTGGTGGTACCAGCATGGTGTGCGTGCGTGTTTCTGAACAATATGGTGTTTTCACGGGAGGATTTGCGTCGCATTGGCCACGCTATTTTGCCGTTTGTGAGAAGCGAACTCTTTTTGCACTGGACCGAAGAAGCCTTCGATGCGTCCACCGAACGTTGCCTGCAAGAAATGCAGCGCATCGGTTTGCTTTTGCCTACTGCAGACCCAGAATACCTGCAACGAGCGCCCGGTGGCTCCACCGAAGCATTACAGCTTAAGAATCTGGCGCAAAGTTTGTTCCCCTCTTTGGAACGGTATTACATTACCGTCGCGCTGTTGGTTAAGTTTGGTTCTGGCGCACTCAGTTCTGGTGAGCTGGAACAACTGTGCCACCTAACTGCGCAAAGACTGTCCATGATTTACACCCTGGACACGCCAGAATTCTTCGACAAGAGCCTGTTTAAGCAGTTTATTCGCAATCTCAAAGACGCACAGATCGTAACCACAGACGATGCGGGCAAGCTAGAGTTTTCTGATCAACTTGAAGGCGTTCTGGCCGACGCAAAAGCAATTCTAAGCAAAGAAGTACGGCATAGTATCTGGCAGATTTCGCCAGCCCCGGAAGCACTGGAGCATCAGCCCGCCGACTAGCAGTAGGCCGGTCTATTCTGAGTTGGCCGCTTGCCGAAACAGCATGGCTGCGCCGAAAAACAGTGCGATAAATACACCATTTATGGCCACCAGTTCCAGCGCGTCGGTTTGCGCTCCATTGAGTTTGGCCAATATGGCAATCAACCCTATCAGACCCTGGGTAAGAGCCATCAGGATAAAGACTACTGCCATACCCCCAGCGCGAAATTGCACCGTCACAGATCCCACGATGCCGACTAACAGTACCGTCGCGTAGAGCAGATTGGCCTGGTTATTCTCACTCCCTATTATGCCAACCGCACCATTCACCCAAACCAGTAAAAAGCAACCAAATAACCCCATGGCCGCTCCCAAGCGGTAAGCGCCTTTGGAGCTCATTCTCACAAACAACTCGAATGCCGCGCCAACCGCTACAATAAGCACGCCTGCGAAAAGGAAGTCGGTCAGGCTCCACTGCACTTCGTTGGTAAATTGCATGGCGATCAGCGGGATCAGTAACAAAGTTCCGGCCACGCCCCAGGCGATCAGGCGCCAGGAAAAACCGCGACCTTGAGATGTGATGTCGGTCAATTGTTTGCCCTCTTAAAAATCAACGTTGAAGCCTACAACCGGTTTGGCCAACAAACCTGAGCAAAACCTAAGCAGTGGGAAAGCAAATGGTAAACGCAACCGAATTGATGCGGGGAGGCGAGAGGAGTACTTTCTGAGCATCCTGATTATGCGCTAGTTGCACATGGAATCCGTACTGGCTTCGGGCGACTAAAACAGAAGCGTAGAATTCCGGGACAAAGGTAAGAGTCAGGGCAAAAACAAAAACCCCGGCTCAAGGCCGGGGTTAGTATTCAAGGCTCTCGCCTATCACTCCATCTTATACGTCGTTATGTTCTTATTCTTGTTTGAGTAAATAGTAACTTATATTGATAAGTGAATGCAACACTGAAGATACGTCTTGTAAGCTGTTGATTTTATTGGTTACGGATTACTATGCGTGAATTTCACGTGCAGCATCTTGTCGATACCGGTTCTGAAAATCATGCAGCGGCGACTCCCACTTAGGCGAAACACGACCTCGCGTGTAGGCTCCCGAGGCGTAGTTTTGCTGGATAGCCTCACAAATCGCTATGTCTTCGAGTTGCGTCTGGTGTGCGCTTTGCTGGTCGTACTGACGTTGCTTATCGCTTACGTTGGCAGCGTACACCGTCTCGAAAATTACCCGGCAAGTGTCCAGTCCCCGGGGCTCAACACGATTGACCTGAATCCGACCCGGTATGACGTTTACCATCCAGTTTGGGTACACAAAAGCATACACCGCCCGGCCAGAACCCATAATCTCATCCGCAAACGGACTGACCTGCACCGACCCATACTGACGAATTTGTCCGGTGTACTCTGCGGCATCTAGCTGTTGGCTAAGACCAGGATGGACGTCCCCCAGGTGATACCCTTCCAGATAGTTTTCAACGTATAGTTTCCAATTACACGCTACGGTGTAACTTTCCCGATCCGGCTTGCCTGCATGCTCAGTCCAGCACGATCTAAGGTCTGCAACCAATTCTTCAAATCCAACTAGCGGTTCCGTCTTGCCTGGTCTGTTCAAGGCACAGAGAGACAGACTGAAAAGTTTTTGGCTGGCAAACTCTGCAAGACGCACCGCCTCTTCTCGAAATCCTTTTGGGCAGCCAAAATCCCGCGCGTTGATTAACTGACCATCCAAATCATATTCCCAGCCATGATACCCACAGCGAAGTCGCGTTTGGTGGCTATTGTCGACGGGCCGCACGGGTCCACATAGATGTCGGCACGCCGCGCTGAAAATCTGCAGGTTCCCCGTGTCGCTGATGATCAGGTTGTGTCCGAACAGGCGGTCCAACTGGACTTTGGTAGATGGGTTCGAGAAAGAGAGCGGTTGCCATGAATCTGGCAGTAGCTTCTGTGCCTCCCAATGGAACACCTCTTCACTGCAATACCAATCACGATGCAGCGTATTAGCCAATTCCAACGACCGGCATTGCAGATCTGCCTGCATCGCAGCGCTTAGGGCGTCGCTACGCATTAGCCAACTGCGCTTGCAATCGTGTCCTGGATCGACTGAGCCATGGCTTTGGGATCATCCGCTTGCCGAATGGGTCTGCCGACGACGATATAGTCCGCACCGTTGGCAAATGCTTGCGCAACATCTACCGTCCGCTTCTGGTCATCATCGTTATCTACAGGCCGGATCCCAGGGCACACAACCATTAGTCGGGCATCAACATGCTCTCGCAGTGCTGGTGCCTCCAGGCCAGAAGAAACCACGCCAGCACAGCCAACTTCCAACGCCCGTTTGGCTCGCGATAAAACCAATTGCTCTACATCGCAGGCAAACCCCAGATCGTCCAGATCTCCTCGGTCTAAACTGGTCAGAGCGGTTACCGCCAGCACATTGAGATTGGTCGCTGCTTCAGCCGCAGCACGCAACATGCCGTCATTGCCATGCACGGTTGCAAAATGCACTCCATGACGATCCAGTTGTTTAATAGCGCTAGCTACAGTGGCTGGCACATCAAAAAACTTTAGATCGGCGAAGACTTTCTTGCCCATACCGTGCAGCTTCTCAATCACAGGAAAATATTCGCCACTTAGAAAAAACTCTAATCCCAACTTATAAAACGAAACGCTGTCGCCAAGCAGATCAATCCAGTGGTCGGCAGCGGCTTTGTCGGGCACGTCCAGGGCAAATATTAATCGCTCGTGATTTGGCAAGTCTTTGTGCATGGTCTCAATCAAATTTGAACTGCGGCGCAGATTCGCAGGTTTTGGCGCTCAGTTAAAGTATTAGAAACGAGTTTTACCACGAACCAATAATCGGCATGCTCGTCCAGGGCTCGGATTTCTCCTTGGGCTCCCCGCGCTGCAACA
>CAZVYE010000012.1:13574-15490 GCA_964630895.1 uncultured Gammaproteobacteria bacterium
AAGCGGCCTTGCTCGTAGTCTTTGCGTTTAATCTGCTTTAGGCCCAAAGCGTCACAATAGAATCTAAGGGATGCATCAAGGTCCTTAACGCGCACCATTGCGTGTAGGTATTGCATGATAACTTTCCTGGTGGTTTTACTTCACGAGAGTTTAACCTGAATAGTGCATGATAGTTGCCCCGGTGCATCCACCATGGCACCGGATTTTCTGGGGCTCTAAAAGGGAGGCACCATGTTAGAAACTAATCAGACATCGGCCATTTTGCGTGGACGACGAATTTTATTTGGGGCAGCTGCGGCTGCTTTTTTTATGGCCGGAACTGGGCCCGTGCATGCTGGCGCAGCGGTCTGCGTGGCCGGCACTTGTCCTGTCACGACCACTGTAGACGAGGCATTTGATCCTGCGGACTGCTCTAATCCCGATGGGGTTGGTGTTTCTCTTCGTGAAGCGGTCGGCTGTGCGAACCTGGATTCGGCAGACAGCATCATTACCTTCGCCGCAGTTGCCGGACAGGCACTAAGCGTTGGTACCGGCGAACTGAGCGTAACCGAGAACCTCACCGTTACAGGTTCCAATGAAACGATTAACGGGCAAGGCAATAATCGAATCTTTAACGTAGCAACGGGTGTGAATTTCTCTGCTAGCAACCTGACGCTTTTAAGTGGCGCTGCAGGCACCATGTCGGACGGAAGCAGCGACGGTGGCTGCCTGCTGCTTGATGATGGCACGCACGTTTTGACTACGGTCACCTTTAATGGCTGTACCGCATTCTCTGGCGGCGCCATTGATATCAACGGTGCGGCAACCGTTACCGTGAATGGCGGCAGCTTTACCAATAACACTGCCAACCGCGCAGGTGGGGCCATTGAATTGGGTAGCGGCGCCGGCGCAACCATTGCGCTCAACAGCGTTACCGCCACCAACAATACCGCGGATGGTGCCAACAGCACACCCGGAAATGGTGGCTTTTTGCACGTTACTGGCGGTGGTGGTGATGTGACCGTCGCCGGCGGCACATTCACGATGAATACAGCGGCGCGCGAAGGTGGGGCATTTTGGAATGCCGATGGCACCATGACCATCAACACCGCCGCGTCGATCACAAACAATACCGCTTCCGGCCCGGCGGCCGATGATGGCGGTGGCGGTGTCTTCAATAATGGTGGGACACTTAATATTGAGGGCGGCACTGAAATTTCCAGCAATAATGCGGACGGCGCATCGGGTTCTGGCGGCGGCGTTTTTTCTATTGATGGTGCGGTTTCTATTACCGATTCCGTCATCAATACCAATGGTGCCAACCGCGCGGGCGGCGGCATTGAGGTAGTGGCTGGAACACTCACCGTGTCCGACACGACGTTAAACGCAAACACCACGCCAGTTTCCGGCCAAACAGCAGCTCCTGGCAACGGCGGTGCTGTGCATATATCCGGCGCAGTCATAAGCACATTCACGGATGTAACCGTAACCAACAATACTGCAGCATCTGAAGGCGGTGGTCTTTGGAATTCGAGCACTGGCACCATGACTGTGCAGGTTGACGATGGCGCAACGCTGATTGATACCAATACCGCCTCGGGCGCTGAGGCAACCAACGGCGGTGGCGGTCTGTTCAATATTGGCGGATCACTGACAGTTACCGATAGCGTAACGATCTCCAACAACGTCGCCGATGGTGCCTCTGGTTCTGGCGGCGGCATTCTGGCGGATGGCGGTACGCTATCTGTGACCGGCGCAACCATTGATACCAATACGGCCAATCGCGCTGGTGGCGGTATTGAGGGCACTAACGGCGCTACCATCACGATCAACAGCACCGATTTGACGAACAATATCGCTGGCCCCATGGGCAGCGCCGCGCCTGGTAACGGTGGCGGACTGCACATCACTGGATCTGGTAGCACCACTATTGAGAA
>CAZVYE010000012.1:15590-37392 GCA_964630895.1 uncultured Gammaproteobacteria bacterium
TGGCCGCCTCTGAGGGCGGTGGTTTGTGGAATGGCTCCGGCACCATGGAAATTCGAGCCTCTACCATCAATGGCAATACCGCATCCGGTGATGATGCGGACAACGGTGGTGGAGGCGTATTTAACGCTGGTGGAACGGTCACCATTGATGTCAGCACGAGTATCAGTGGAAACTCTGCCGACGGTGTTTCGGGTTCAGGCGGCGGCGTACTCACGGACGGTGGTACGTTGGTCAGCTCTGGCGATATTACAAATAACGCAGCTAATCGCGCTGGTGGAGGCATCGAGGCCACCAATGGCGCTTTGGTCGATATCAATGGCGGTAACATCAATAGCAACGATGCTGGCGTTACCGGAACGGCTAATCCTGGTAACGGGGGTGGTCTCCACGTTACGGGCTCTGGCGAAACTCAGGTTACTAATGCGCAATTTTCAAGTAATACCGCGGCTTCGGAAGGTGGTGGACTTTGGAACGGCTCGGGCAACATGACGGTAATCGGCACCGATATAAGCTCAAACGTGGCATCTGGTGCGGCCTCGGACAACGGTGGGGGCGGCATATTTAACGCAGGTGGTTCCGTTATTGTGGATCCAACCACGACCATATCGGGCAATAGCGCAGACGGCGCATCTGGTTCTGGCGGCGGCATTTTAAGTGATGGTGGTAGCCTAACCATAACTGGTGCCATTAGTAACAACACGGCTATTCGTGCTGGTGGCGGCATAGAGAGCGTCAACGGAGCGGAACTCACCATAACCGGGGCACCTATCACTGGCAATTCTACTGGCGCATCGCCAGGAAACGGCGGCGGAATACATATTTCCGGCAACGGCAACGCGCTTATTGTTGGTTCAACCATCAGAAACAACAGCGCAGCGTCCGAGGGCGGCGGCCTCTGGAACGGGACCGGCACCATGACCATTCAGTCTGGAATTATCGACAACAACACAGCCTCCGGGGATGATGCGGATAACGGTGGTGGCGGCATCTTCAATGCCGGCGGCCAAGTCAATGTAAGCTTGTTTACTCAGATAACGGGAAATACCGCCGATGGTCTGAGTGGGTCCGGTGGCGGCATCTTAAATGATGCCGGTGGTAACTTCAGTATCAGCGGTGCCTTTATTACAAATAACCAAGCCAACCGCGCTGGTGGCGGTATTGAGCACAATGGCGGCACTGGCAGCAGCTTTACCATGGATAACGTTACGGCCACTGGCAACTTTATCGTAGGGGGCGCCAACCCAGGCAACGGTGGCTTTTACCACGCCTCTGGCGATTCCAGCGCACAGATTAGTAACAGTACGCTTTCATTTAATGATACTGCGGCAGAAGGTGGTGCCTTGTGGAATGCCTCGGGAACTCTTGATGTATTCAACACCGACATCTTTAACAACTTTGCTCGGGGCATGGCGGAACCACTCCAAGGCGGCGGTGGTGTCTTCAACAACGGCGGTACGGTGAACCTGACCGATGTGCTGATTTCCGATAACGTGTCGTTCGGTGACGATGCCGGCGAAGGCGGCGGTGGTATCTTCAACGAAGGGGATATGACCGTGACTACCACCGTCATCCGTCGCAATACGGCTGTTGAGGGCAATTCACTGGGCAACGGCGGCGGGATTCTCAATACCGCTTCGGGCTCCATGGACATCATCTCCAGCCTGATTATCGATAACGATGCCAGCAGAGCTGGGGGCGGCATTGAGAACGCCGGATCTATAACCATCGTGAATACAGGTTTCAGCGGCAACAACGCTGGCATCAACGGCGGTGCTGTGCATCAATCTGACATGGCCAGTATCAACATTTCCGGCGGCAGCAACTTCACCGCAAACAATGCGGACAACGAAGGTGGTGGCCTTTGGAATTCCAATAATGGCAGCATGATCATCAACCAGTCCACAATTGATCAAAACACTGCCGCTCTTGGCGGTGGCGTATTTGGCGATCTTGGAGCTGGCCCGGGTGGCGCGATCGAACTTAATCAGGTATTGGTCGCCAACAACACCGCTAGCACTGTGGGTGGTGGCGTGATGACCGAAGCCGGCACATTAAATATCGAAAACTCCACTATCAGCGGCAACAGTGCTACGGGAACCGATGGCGGCGGCGTACATGTGATCGACGGTACGGTGACGCTGTTCTCAACCACTATTGCGCTCAATAGCGCGGCCGGAAACGGAGGTGGCGTAAGCAGCGTTGGTGGCACTACCAGTATTGGCAACAGTATCGTCAGCAGTAATACAGCTGGGAGCGTTGGTCCTGATATTAACGGCACCATTAGCAGTGAAGATTTCAATCTCATTGGCGATGTGGGCGGCGCGACTATCAATGGCACCACTGCAAATAATCTGATTGGCGCAGATCCTATGCTGGATGTTCTAGCAGACAATGGCGGGCCCACGCAGACCCATGCGTTACTGGCAGGTTCAGCGGCGATTGATGTTGGCGACAACACCAACTGTCCCAGCGTGGATCAACGCGACTTCCTGCGACCGGAAGGCGCTGGTTGTGACATTGGCGCATATGAATCGGGTGCCAGCCTGGCTGATCTGATCTTTGCAGATAGTTTCGAAGATCCAATTCCAGCGCAGGTGGTTGCACCAGAAGACTAATCACTTCACTGCACTTGCTAGTACTAAGGCGCGCTTCGGCGCGCCTTCTTTTTTTGGCTAAATGGCCAATCTCAGATACTACGCCAGATTACTGCTCAACTCCCTGGTCTGACCAGACGGCGTATTCATTCCCACTGGGATCGGAAAAGTGGAATCGACGCCCCCCGGGGAACGAGAATATGGGCTGCAGTATTTCCGCACCCTCGCCCTTAAGTTTAGCCAGGGTCTCCTCCAAGTTGTCGCTGTAGAACACCACCAGGACACTGCCATTTGCTTGTGCCACCTGGCGATCTGATTGGAAAAAACCGAGATCTATTCCAACGTTGTCGACAGCGCAATAGTCCGGTCCGTAGTCTGTAAAACGCCAATCAAAAACCTTTTCGAAGAATGCTTTGCTTTCGAGCATGCGTGTGACAGGAATTTCCAGATAGTTGATCTTCTCGTGGTTTGACATTGCGGCCTCGTGAGGATTGGTTGACGTGATTAAACCACTTTCGATCAAGTGAGGGGAACTGTCGCCTCTGATAAGGGCTTGTTGGCTGGTGGTTAGGGAACACTTTAGTCGAATAACTGGTATTCAAACTGACGGGTTCAACAATCGGATTGCGGTCTCGATGCGCAGTACAGTGTTAAACATGGCACTTAGATTTGTGCTTTTGGAAGGTGAAACAGGCTCAATCAACCAACTTCTATAACGCCGCCTTAGAGTCGAGCTTCCTGTAAGTAGAATGCTGTTATTGCGTTTCGGTAGTTCAATAACGCGAAAATGCTCAGGTTGTTATCAGAAGTGAAGCGCGCATCAGCTCCTCAAGAATTACCTGGTTATATAGTCGATTCAGGCCCTAATTGTGCTTATACGAACGTATTGACTCTGGCGGGGCACGGTTCTAAACCGAGCCCCTCTCAATGCCGCTGGGATTGTAGCTTTGTAGATTCGGCTAATTCCCAGACACGTTGTCGTGGTGTTGCTTTGCGATCCGTCAAGTTAGGCAGGCCGCTTAGCTAAAAAACAAAGCGAACATACCGCCGTAGATCACCATCAACGCCAAGAATCTTCTCCAGTTTAATCCATCGTTATTGATCAACATCGTTCCTCTCCTTTCATAAACCGACCGGTCTGTCTAGTCGGGGTGTAAAAAAATATTAGCTTGTAATTGCCTTCAAGTAGTCCTTGAATCCACGGACTGCAGCTCTACCTCGCTCAGGGTCGCCGTATCCTTGCGCTTGCACGGCGGCTCCCTGCATGACCGTATGAAACATCATCGCCAGTTGGTCCGCATCAACACGGTCATACTCTTGAGCCAGTGGGCTAAAGAATTGCGCCAACTCCTGGCGCGTGCCTTCAAAAAGCGTGGCCAGGTGCTTTTGCGATTTCTCGCTAGTCCGTGCCAGTTCAATCGCCGAATTCCCCATAAAGCAACCGCTGTTCATGGGAAAGACTTCAGCGATGTGGTCTACAAATGCCAGACAGCGCTCCAATGCGTCTTCAATAAAGCGGTAATCGCCATCAACAAATTTTTCTCGGCGCGCTGCATAGTAGGTATCCAATACTTCCAACGCCAAATCCTCTTTGGACTTGAACGCATGGTAAAAACTGCCTTTGGAAACACCAGCTTCAGCAATAATCTGATCAATGCCCATGGCCTGATAGCCACGCTGGTGGAAGCGAGCCAGTGCTACTTTCGCAATTTTCTCTTTGGCGGATACTCTAGTCATGGGTTGGAATTCTAAACCGACCGGTCGGTCCAGTCAAGCTTTTTCGATCAACGGGAGTTTTCGGCAAACTAGAAGCTGACCTGATCGGTGTGCAGCTCAGCCCATTTGTTCTATACGTTTCCAACACGCTGGGGAAATCAGACTTAATTCATATGAACTCAGACACTTCCCAAGGCAAAGCACCTCGGCCCTGCTCTCGCTGTTTGGATCAGGCTCCTTTGCAGCAAGAATTTTCCATGGCATTTCAACCCATTGTTAATCTGCGTGATCGCACTGTGTTTGCCTATGAAGCACTTGTGCGCGGCAGCCAGGGAGAATCTGCCAGCAAGGTTTTGGGAAGTCTGAGCGCAGATCAAATCTATCCGTTTGATCAAGCCTGCCGAGTTCAGGCCATTAAACTCGCTGCCCAGTTGCAGATGAAAAGCATCCTTTCCATCAATTTTCTGCCAAATGCAGTGTATCAGCCAGAACTCTGCATCCGCACCACGCTCCAGGCAGCCCAGACTTATGACTTTCCTCTGGACCGTATTATGTTCGAGATTACCGAGGCCGAGAAAGTCGACGATGTGGCTCACCTGGTTAGTATTGTGGACCATTACAAATTACGAGGATTTCGAACGGCTATAGACGATTTTGGATCGGGTTACTCTGGTCTTAATCTGCTGGCGGACTTTCAAACCGATCTTGTGAAACTGGATATGGCGCTTATTCGTAACATCAATGCCAGCACTCCCCGGCAAACCATTGTCCGTGGCATTGCAGCGGTATGCACTGACCTGAATATCACAATCATCGCTGAGGGAGTCGAATCAGAAGAAGAGCTAGCCGTTCTGAGCGACATGGGTATCGAACTCTATCAGGGCTATCTGTTTGCCAGACCAGAATATGAGGCTCTTCCCGAGCCGATTTTTCCGTAGAAAAAGCGGGTAATTGATTCTGTCATTGCCCAGGTTGCGCATGGGCAACGCCTACGGGAACGGGATAGAATCGGCGTCCCGTTTTTGAGCGTAAGCTTGCAAGAGCACCTCAAATGGCATTGCGGGAAATCTGGGAACGATTGCCGCGAACAGGTGGATGCGAATTGCACCGCTGTAAAGCTGGCCGACCGCCAAATTATTTAGCTAGATCAAGCTAAGCACATAGTGACGTGTAGAGTCGCGCTGATAATCTAGTCTTTCGTAAAGGGCCTGAGCCTGACTATTGTCTTCGTCAGTTTCGAGACGCAGGCTTTTCGCGCCGATGCTGCGACCGTAGTCCGCAGCAGCATTCATCAAGGCCATCCCAGCACCGGTCCGGCGAGCTGATTTGGACACAAATAAATCGTTCAATATTAAATCGCGCTGCATCGACACGGAAGAAAAAGTGGGATAAAGCTGGGTGAACCCAACCAGTTCCTGCGCGACTGCAGCCACGAATATGACGGAATCATTATTGGTCATGCGCGCACGCAGAAAGCGCTGCGCACCTTCCAGGTCTGACGACTGATTATAGAACCGGCGATAGCCATCAAACAGATTTGCCAACGCAGGCAGGTCTGCCAGGGCAGCGCGGTTAACTACTACTGAGTCCAAGTCTTTCGCCAATCCAGCCGTCAATAATGGCTATTCTGCCTGAAGGCATTCCTCCAGGAAACTATTCGCTAATTCCCAGGAACGTCGGTTTGCGCTTGCGCTAAAAACGGTTCCAAAGTCCGGGTCGTTCGCTTGCGGGTTAGTAAATGCATGCATCGTGCCGCCAAATGCATGGATCTGCCAATCAATATTTAGCTTGGTAAACTCATCAGCAAACGCAATCAGGGCGTCTGGCTTGGCCATCGGGTCGTCATATCCATGTAAGACCAGCGCCCTGGACTTGGATGCACCATCTGCGGGTAGATCGCCGTTGTTTAGCAATCCGTGAAAACTCACAACCCCCTGCACCGGTGCGTTGGCACGGATCATGTCTAGAACACACAGGCCACCGAAACAAAACCCGATGGCCGCAATCCTTTCAGGATCAACACCTTCTAAGCCGCGAACAAAGTGAATAATGTTCAACAGCCGGTCTCTGAGCATGGCGCGATCATCCAGAAACGGCTGCATTAGTGCGGCGTTTTCGTCCTTATTGTTACCCGTCTTGCCGTTGCCATAAAGGTCCGCGGCAACACCAACGTAACCCTGCTCGGCAAGCGCCTCTGCTTTGCTTAACTCCAGCGCGCCACAGCCGCCCCATGCATGCATCACAACGACAGCAGGTCGTAGTTGCGACGGGTCTGATTGCGGTCGGAACACCGAGCTATGCATCTCCGTTTCCCGGTGATGATGACGGACAACTTCTCGTGTTGGCATATTCGAAAACTCATTTAGTCTGTCGAGGGCGCTTAAGCATAGTAGATACTATGTGAGTTCCATCTAACGATCGATTTTTCTGCGATAATCCTTTTTATGGAGAACCAATATCCACCGCTAAAACAGGCCTGGCATTTGATACGGTCCGCGGCGCTTAAAGCCCGGCTACTGGCTATGAGCCCCTATGAGCGACGCAAGTGGTGCGAGTGCAGAACGTTCAACGCGCTAACTCAGGTTCATGACTTGCCCGAGATTTTTCATTATTGGTCCAACCGATACCTGCTGCCGCAAATTGACCAGTTTGGCGTGCGATCACCTGATCATTTATTTGAAAAGGTGCTGAGTGAGCAGTGCCAGCGACATCCAGATCGAGTGCTAAACATCCTCAGTATTGGTGCAGGCAACTGTGATCAAGAGATCACTTTGGCGCGCAAGCTAAACGCCTATGGCCAAGATAATTTCCGCATTCTTTGCATGGATATTAGCGAGCAAATGCTAGCGCGTGGACGAGAAGCTGCCCAGCAAGCGCAGCTGCAATCACATCTAGAGTTTGTCGAAGCCGACTTCAACACGTGGCAAGCCGAGCCTGAGAGTTTAGACGTGGTGCTGGCGAATCAGTGCCTGCATCACGTTGTGGAACTGGAGCACCTGTTTGACCAGATTCATTTGGGCTTGGTCGATGACGGTGCATTGGTCACCAGCGATATGATCGGACGTAATGGCCACCAGCGATGGCCCGAGACACTAGACGCTATCGCAGATTTCTGGAATGAGATGCCGGATGAGTATCATCGCAACTGTCAATGGGACAAGTTGGAACCGGAGTTCGTAAATCGCAATCACGCCGAAGAAGGCTTTGAGGGCATCAGGGCGCAAGATATTTTGCCGCTGTTATGTGAACGCTTCGAATTCGGATTATTTGTTCCTTTCGCCAACATCATTACCGTATTTATTGATCGCGCCTTTGGCCCACACTTCGACCCAGACAACGACTGGGACAGAGACTTTATCGACCGTGTTCACGCGCGGGATGCAGCTGCTATAGAGTCCGGTGAATGGACGCCTACGCAAATGATGGCAACCTTGCACAAGGCAGCACCGCCGCAGCGCCAGTTCGCCTTTCCTGATCGAGATCCAAGCACATTCGTACGCACCGAATAGTCAACCAACTGTCGTTCCTGCTTTGAATTTCCGCTATATTTAGCGACGTACATTGCGCCAAACGCTATTGCCCATAGTAATTGGCGCCGACAATCGGGGGAATTTTGCATGCTGCTATCTTCAAGACAGTTGGATGCTTTTCAGGTATTGGTGCGCGTACGCCATTTTGCTCGCGCCGCCGAAGCACTCCACATAAGCCAAAGTGCGTTATCCCAACGCATAAAGAAACTAGAAGACACGCTCGAAGAGAAACTGTTCCATCGTGGTTCCGGCGAGTTGGAATTGACCGATGCTGCGTTCCGCTTGGTGCAGTATTGTCGCGTCCGCGCCGATCTGGAATCGGACCTGCGTAGTCATATTGGCGCGGGTTCAGGTCAGAGCAAAGTCGGCGGTGTGATTCGGCTGGCCGGCTTTTCATCATGTATGCGTTCACTAGTTTATCCGGCTCTGGCCAACCTGATTCGCTCTTGTACATCGGTGCGATTTGATCTACAAACCCGCCACATGTTCGAACTGGAGGAATCCTTATTAAAGGACGAGGCCGACTTTGTTGTCACTTCCGAACCAACAAGCCGCGCAGGTTTTGAGTCCCTCCGGCTGGGCTGTGAGCAGAATGTACTGGTTCGGGGCCGACAAGCTAATCTTCGTAACGACCTGTACTTGGATCACAATGTCCATGATGACTTTACCGAGCAGTTTTTCTCGATTCAGGGTATTTCCACAGGAGGCAGTCTTCGCCGAAGCTTTTGCGCCGATATTTACGGCATCATTGACGCAGTTGCCGCCGGCCTTGGCAAAGGAGTCGTCCCGCTGCATATGGTTGAGCACGATCCTCGAATTGTCGTGATTCGTGAGGCCGGCATATTGGAAACGGATGTGAATCTGCAGTTTCAAACCCGCGAGCACTATTCCAAACTGCACACTGAAGTTGTACATGCCCTGCAAGAAGGAGTACCCCGACTGCTGCAGCCCGAACACAATAAGCTGGCGCAGCCGGGGCGAGTTGCTTCCTTCTAGAGGTTCTGAATCGCTTGAATCGCCGCACCGATGTCGGGGTGAGTGCCTATGTCTTGCGGGACGATAGGACCTGGCAACTGTGGCGATCCGGTATCCCGCATGATTTGCCGAATGAGCAGCGGATCAGGCGGGCTGCCATGTTCTTCCCGGTACACCGCATTGAGGACTGTGGCGACGCCAGCCACAATCGCCGAAGCAGACGACGTACCCGAATAGCTGTGGGTATAGTCAAAACAACTGCCGTCACCTTCAAAGATGATGTTGCCGCCAAAGCCGGGCTTGCCAGTGGTGGCCACATCTTCAGACCAACTGTGAACGTCAATACGACTGCCAAAGTTTGGTGCTTGAGTATTACCCGGACAAACTGGCGTCACGCCATCGGACGCACTGCCACTTACCATGATAGCGCCAGAGTCTTGATTAAAAGCGCCATTAAGAACTGGGTGGTCGAGACTGCGTCCACCGTTTCCTGCTGGCTCCACGACCGTTGCTCCATTGGCGATAGCCGACTGGATCGCATCGAAGTCTGCAGGCCAGTATTCCACCGGTACTAACGAGCAATTGCTGGAACATGGGCAGTTAACTTCTTCAGGGCCACTACGCTGCAATTCAATAAGTACGACACCTCCCAACGCATGTTTGCCAGCCCAGTAAATATTCCAGGCGACGTTGTTTGGAGCATTCATGGCGTCGGCCCAATCATTGTGCAGGTTGCTGTTATAAATGCTGCGCATACCCATGGAGGACTCGGGCGCTATACCCGTCGTGCCCCAGCCGTTGTCCTTTGCACCAATAACGCCCAGGGTCGCCGTGCCGTGATAGGCGTAGAAAGCAGATGTGCCAGGATAGGTATGACCGATGGTTTGAAACAGCGCAGGCAAATCTGCGTGCTTGCGATAGCCCGACTCTATATCGATGACCCGGACGCCTTGTCCCTGACCACCGGGCACGAAATTTGCGGCCGCTGTGTTCACACCGGTTGGCGGCGGTCCCTTATACCCCTGAAATCCTGTTAGGTCTCCCAGGCCGCGAGGTTTGCGCAGATTGCTACAGCTGTACGGATCAGGTGGCGGTAGAATGATCCAATCGAATGAAGCGGGAATCGCCACCGGCTCAAGATATGCGATTTCCACAGTGGGTAGTTGGTTGATGCGCGAAACCACATCGTTTAACTGCTGACGCGAGGCATTGGGATCAATCGCGACGCTGACATAGCTGGCAAGATCAGCGAGTTGACGCCCACTTTTTTGTTCCGCGCTCTTACGCTGAGAACGTAGCTCCGCTACCGGTTCGGGTATCAAAGGTGCTGCTTTGCCAGCCACTTGGTCCAGCCAATCATTGACCTGATCAACGTCACGACGCACCGCCTGATAATTGGCCCGTAGTCCCTGGTTCGTGGCCGCGGATTTAGCGCGAACCACTTGACCCTGGATTTCGAAACGACTTCGATCCGCTGACAGGCTGCCCGACTTGCTATAGCTAAGACCAGCACCGTCTGCGAATTTGATCACCATGCGATTGATGGGAGTCGTATCCGGGACCGTCATCATCCGCGACCCGTCGTGCAGGGCACGCGGTTGGATCGTCAGCGAAGCAGAATCTTCCGCCAACGCGCTGGACATAATCGATATTGTCAGTGCAAAGGAACCTAGTAGTCGGATTGTTCTGTTCAATCTAGTCATTGCCACTCTCCCCAGAAGTCGGAACAAAGCCAAATCCCAGAGGCACAATGCTCGCTTTGATGCGTGCATTGGTATAGCCCGTTAAAGAGCCCACCATAATGCGGTGGTAGCCGCTGCTCGGATTTGGAATCTCACAGATTTGATTTAGCCCAGCGACGGCAGCAATGCAGTCGTATAAGGTATATGTGGGTTTAACATCATCGCGAACCAGCACAAATGCATGCCCATTGGCCAGCCACCCCGGCTGTAACTGGATACGCAGTTTTCTCGCAAGATTAGAGGGCGGAACATAAACCCTGAAATAGTCTTCATCCCACGCCGCTCCAGAAAAATGACCCGAAAGCTGGTCCAGGGTTAGCGTGGTATAGCTCGCGCCGTCCCCACTACGAAATCCGCCTACGTACCAGCGTAGCTCATTAAATCGCCTCGCATTGTTGGTAAATTTGCCGCCAACTGACGAGCCACCATAGGTTCTCAATGGTGTTGAGAAATACGGTATTTCGGGCAAATCGCCATACGACATGATCGTTTGGAACGGATTAAACGCCGTATCGCGCTTGTAACCGTACGCATAGTCTGCGCCGCTGCTACCGGCATTCTCCGGATTATGCTGCCCTCCGAGCAGATGGCCAATCTCATGGGCGAACGTGCGGATCATGTCGACGCCTTCGTCCATATATTTCACATTGATATAGGCTGCCGCCTCGTTTTCAGTGGCTTCAATTCGGTCAGCGAGACCTGGGATGCCCCAATAACCACGCATAATCATCACCAGGTCAGCGCGGTGTTTGTCGCGCATCTGCGGGATGGCATCCAGGGTTCCTGAGCCTGCATGCATTGCGTGAAAGAACAATTGGTCCGAGTTGCTGGGTGCATCAGTCACCGGCATAAGGTGCGCAAATTCCAGTTTGATATCCACGCCGCTGTTAGCGTAGGCATCGTTGGTATATTCGGTAGCGACATACAACCAGTCTCGAACCGCCTGCCAGTTGGGAAAGTGGTTCAACACAGCAGTGTCATAGGCAACCAGGACGCGCAAGGGTGTGGTCAGCTGTATTTCCCAACCCTTGGGTTGATATGCAGTAAACGGATATTCAGGTTCATCCGTTGCATCTTCAATCGAATTGCTTTTCACAGGCTGAATAAGGTGTTGGCCGGCCACCGTGCGACGCAGATCGAACACGCGTCCATTAACCGAGAATCGACCGGTAACCGCTCCGGAATCGGCCTGATACAAGATCACCGTTTCTGAGCCTGTCGGCGATTTTGGTGAAGGTGTCCTGGGCTGCGCTTTAATCAAATAGCCCGGTCCCTGGCGTCGACGGGATAGGACGTCAAACTCCATGGCACCCTCCCCTGGCAGGTCCATTTTTATGGTGTTCCCGAATCCTATGGTCGGTGCCTGTTCTAAAATTTGAGCGTCCGGCAAGGACGGCGGATTCTGGAGCTCCGCTTGTGCTGTGTGGCTAATACTGAAGATTAGCCCGGCGGTACATAACGCTGCCGCAAACTTAGATTGGTAGTACATAGCTTTCCCCTGTTGTTTAGGCTGGGGAAGTCTAAGAGTTATTGCGGGTGAGCGGGTTGAATAATTCTTATGTGGAGTTCAGTTTAAGCAATAAGGAAACGTTACTTATTGCTCTGGCCCGGTGGCGTTAGCGGAAACGGCGTAATCTTTTCTCCGCTCTCACGATCACGGATCTTGCACGCTCCTCGTTGCGCGACCTCTTCTACGCGAACCACACTGTGCATGGGTAGATGCAGACTGGTGACGTTGGCGAATTCTTCGCGCATTTTTTCTTCGGTAGGATCAATCACCATGCTATCGCCATCCTCAAACACCAGCTCATGAACTTCTACGAATCCGTATAAGCCGCTGGACGTTACGCCCTTGGCATAGAGTTCGTAGACCTTTCCATGGTTGTGGAAAATGATTTTAAACAGGGTGTCTTGCTTACTCATAAGTTTTAGTACGTTTTGGCGAAATCAGTCGAGCAGGTTGGATCATGATGATACCAATCAGGAAGCCAGCTATATGGGTCCACCAAGCCACCGCCACAACCTCTGGAATGACAAAGGTATACATCAGCTGCAGTAAAAACCACAAACCGATCAGCATCAGCGCCGGCACACGAATCAACTGTAGATACAAGCCTAGCGGAACCACCACGCCGATGCGCGCGGTGGGATACAAACCAATAAAAGCCCCCAGCAGCGCCGAGGTCATACCACTGCAACCAACGATGGCGACCGTAAGTTCGGGCGCTTGCCAGGCCGCAATTAAATTTGCAAACGCACCAGCCGTAATGCAAAAACCGATAAAGCCAACCCCGCCCAAAACTCTTTCCACTTTCTGCGAGAACAAGTAGAAGAACACCAGATTCCCGATCAAATGCGGCCAATCCACATGCAGAAATTGTGCGGTAACCAATCGAAATAGTTCGTTCGACTTCCACCAGACTTCGGCTGAGAGCAGGGCAGCCCAAAAATCTATCGGCACTACGCCATAGATTGAGAGCAGCGCAAACCCGTCTTCGCCAACGTGCTGCTGCCAAATGCCCACCACAGCAATCAAGATTGCTAGCAGGCTGCTGGCCCAGGGGACGAAGATTTTTTTCTTATTCAGCATTAACGCGCCGCAAAGAGGCGAAACATGGTGCCCTGATAACTAAGGATGACGCCGTCTTTATCGATTTCTTCAACCAGTATCCCATCGGAATTGGAATCCCCTTCTCCCAGGCGTTTTAGATTGATCAGCACGAACCGATCCGCTGCCGTATCTCGATACATATGCACATTCAGGGTGAGCTTACCTATGGACTGTCTGGTTTGTGCTGGCAGCTGTCCTAGCTCGGGGATACGCGCACGACGCTCCTGTGCCCGCATTTCTTCGGGAGTAGGACCAGACTCCGGCTGGGTGTCTTGGCGTGGTTGAATGACAGTATCCCGAACTGGGCTCGCCCTGGGTGGAACCTCCACTGTGGCCAACGGTTCCGGTGCATTACTTTCTATTTGATTCACTTCTGATGGATTGTCGGCAGCGCGGTCTTCTTTCGCATCGGCAGACGGATCAGGTTTTGCTATCGGCAGCTCATGCACCTGGGGTTTGGTTGCGATGGTCAATGCATCATCTCTGGCCGCTTCCGCCTCGCGTGGACCGCGATCGATTGGCAGCGGCCGATCCGCCAGCGAGGCTCGTGACGTATCAGGCGCATTCAATGAAGCTGCTTCGCTGCGGGCCTGATTTTGCAGAGGGATGGGATCAGCTGAAGTTGGCTCAGGCGCCACCTGTTCTGAGGCGACGATTTCGGACTTTTTATCCCCTGCGCCACCCTGCTGAATACCGCTCGCGATTGGATCTTGCTCGGTTGGTTGAGTCGCCGCATCTGTTTGCAAGCCCGTCTGGCCGGCCAGTGGCTCGCGCTCCGATGGGGCTCGACCCAACCACCAGCCCGCTGCTACGGCCAACAGAATGGCCAAGAATACAATTGCCAAAACTGCCGGCGAACCGGTCTTTTGCTTGGCTGGCGGCAATGGCGCGCCGCTGGCTCCCTGTTTCTTGGCGCGCTCGGCATCGGACTTTTTCAGCGCTTCCATGATGGACGACATCAGAGATTCTCCGAAGTTGTGACAAACGTTGCCAGCTGTTGCCAGGTTTCTGGACCAACGACGCCGTCATCTCTCAAGCCTACCGTAGCCTGGAACGTGCGCACCCAGGTTGCCGTTGACGGTCCAAAGTAGGGATCATTTGGGTCTTGCTTGAACGGTGGTTGCGCATTCGCAGCAACTTGCTTGAGCCAAAATACAGCAGGCCCTCGATCACCTTCTTTGAGCAACGGTGGTACATAGGAAGGTTGTTGCCAGATATCTATAAATCGACCATTCCAAATTGACGCCAGCTCGCTCAAACTGGTTGCTGACGGACTTTCGGCAGCAGGGCCAAGCCAAAACACTTGTTCGCCCGCCACCTCCACCACAGCAAACTGGTCCTGACCTACATCAACTAAAACCGGTCGGCTCAAATTGCCCAACTGCGGTATGGCCCCGCGCTGGGCCCAGCACGCCAGTGCCACATTCGAAGTGTCCGGGCAGGATTGACCGTCGAACGATGCGGCAGGCGTCGCTTCTTCCAGCCCCCTGGCCTGCAACAGCGTGTTCCAGGCGATTTCAGCATCCATCCGAATAGCCTGGGGTTCCGCTGGCACGACGTTGTCGGCGTCGTCTTGCGAATCCTCGCTGTTAATAGCACCTTCCTGTGTCGCATCGTCCTGATCCAGGGGCTCCGCCGGCACTTCCAAATCAGGAGATTCAACAGCGACCTTCTGCCCACCATCTACGAAGGCCTCATCTGCTTTGGGCTCCCAAAGCACAAATGCCAACAGAGCCGCGGCAATGGCGCTTGTAGGAAGGGCCCAGCGCACTGGAAAACCGCTGCGAACTTCAGACTCATCACCCTGGACTTCGCGCACCGCTGAACGCACTGTGGCCGAGCTAATTTCACTTTGATCTTTCGCGTACGCAGACATCAAAGCACGGTCGGCGATGATATTGATCAAGCGTGGAACCCCGCCTGACGCCTTATGCAGGGTCTTTATGGCACCCCGGGTGAACGGATTGCGCGATGCGCCTGCCACTTGCAGCCTGTGACTTACGTAGGTTTGCGTCTCTGCCAGGCTGAGTGGAGTCAGGTGATAACGTGCGGTGATTCGCTGCGCCAACTGGCGTAGATCGGATCTTTTCAACATCTCCCGAAGCTCTGGCTGCCCCAACAGAATTATCTGCAGCAGCTTTTGCGACGCGGTCTCAAGATTGGTGAGCAGCCTGACTTGTTCCAAAGCATCGCGAGACAAGTTTTGCGCCTCGTCGATAATCAGTACTACTGTGGCACCGTCCGCATACGCTTCCAGCAGATACTTGTTGAGCTTATCAACCAGCTTCTTTTGACTGGTCTTTGCACCACGCGTGCTGATTTTCAGCTCATCACAAATCGCCTCTAATAGCTCTAGCGGCTCAAGTTTTGGATTGAGTATGAGCGCTATGCGCGTATCCGCAGGCAAGTCTTCCAGCGTACATCTGCATAGTGTGGTTTTGCCGGTGCCTACTTCGCCCGTGAGCTGTACGAAACCACCGCCGCCGCCACGACCAATCCCGTAGCGCAGATGCGCCAGTGCGTCTTCGTGCCGCTCACTGAGAAACACGAATCGCGGATCTGGCGTGATCGCAAATGGCAGTTCGCTAAGGCCGAAATAGTTTTCGTACATAAAATCCTTGCGCCGGTGCCGCTATTAGCTGCGGTGGTGTGTGGTCTCCGCCATTGCCAACAGGCTGGCATTGCCACCGATAGCTGCGGTATTAACGGTGCGCGTTTTCTCCGTGACAAATCGCGTTAGATAGTGTGGACCGCCAGCTTTCGGGCCAGTTCCGGACAAGCCCATTCCGCCAAACGGCTGCACACCAACGACAGCTCCAATCATGTTGCGATTAACGTAGATATTGCCTACGCGAGCCCGGCTGGCAATGTAATCTACCGTGCTCTCGATACGCGAATGAATGCCCAGCGTTAATCCAAAGCCGGTGCCATTTATCGCGTCAATCACCTGATCCAGCTCGCGGCCTTTGTAACGAACGACGTGCAGTAACGGGCCGAAATTTTCTTTCTCCAGATATCCAATGCCTTGGATCTCAAAGGCGGCTGGTGCCACAAACGTGCCCTCTTGCGCCCAATCCGGAAGCGGTGCTTTGGCCAGGAGCTTAGCTTCATTTTCCAGCTTGACCACATGTTGCAGCAGGTTCTCTTGAGCCGCCTGGTCGATCACCGGTCCTAAATCAGTTGCCAGTCGCGCCGGATCTCCGACATTGAGCTCATCCATGGCACCGCTGAGCATTTCAATAACCTTGTCGGCAATATCTTGCTGGATATACAGGACCCTGAGTGCAGAACAGCGCTGGCCTGCCGAATGGAAGGCAGAGGAGATGACATCGTCTACCAGTTGCTCAGGCAAAGCGGAGGAATCGGCAATCATGGCGTTCTGGCCGCCGGTTTCAGCAATCAGGGTACCGATTGGTGCGTTGCGTGCTGCCAGCGAACGATTGATGGCGTGCGCGGTTTGGGTAGATCCGGTAAATGCTACGCCTGCCACGCGAGCGTCGCTGGTCAATGCCGCCCCTACGTCCGCGCCTGATCCCAGCAAAAGCTGCAGCACTGCTTCTGGCACACCGGCCTCGTGCAGCAATTTCACAACTTTGAAAGCCACGATGGGCGTTTGCTCGGCCGGCTTGGCAATGACAGTATTACCGGTCACCAAGGCAGCTACCACCTGACCCATAAATATGGCCAGCGGGAAGTTCCACGGACTGATACATACAAACACGCCCCGACCATGGATGGAGAGATGGTTACTCTCCCCGGTTGGACCCGGCAGAGGCGTTGGTTGCCCCATCAAACTACGCGCCTGCTGCGCATAATACCGACAAAAATCAATAGCTTCGCGCACCTCGGCAACACCGTCGGGTATGGTCTTGCCCGCTTCTCGGCACAGCAATGCCATGAACTCAGCTTCTCGGGCCTGCAGGGCGTCGGCGGCGCTGTCCAGAATTTGTGCGCGGTCATGCGCGGCAAGCGCCTCCCACGCGGGGAACGCGCTGGTTGCATTCTGCAGCGCTTGCTCAACGGCGGCTTCATTTGCTGCCGTCCACGAACCGATCCGCATACGTCGATCCGCTGGGTTGAAACAATCGTGCTTTACCTCGCCTGCTGCGGCGTTTGGGACCAAGGATTGCACAGCCCAGTCTTCCGACGGGTGCGCATTCATGCCATCCTGGAGTTCTAACAGCTCGCGCTCCGAAGCCAAATTAACTCCCATGGAATTCTTCCGCCCTGCGCCATAAATATCGGCTGGTTTTGGAATTGCCGGCATGGTTGCATCGCTACGGTCACGCACCTCCAGCACAGGATCAGAAACGATTTCTGAAATGGGCAGATCAGCATCCACGATGCGATTGACGAACGACGTATTGGCGCCGTTTTCCAACAGGCGGCGGACCAGATACGGCAACAAGTCTTCGTGACTACCCACTGGGGCATACACACGGCAGGCAACTCCCAGCTTGTTGGGGCCAATTACTTCGCCATAGAGCTCCTCACCCATGCCGTGCAAGCGCTGAAACTCAAAGCGCTTGTCCGAACCGGCCATCTCATAGATCGCCGCTACGGTGTGAGCATTGTGGGTCGCAAATTGTGGGTAGAACTGTTCTCGACGATCGAGCAACATGCGAGCACACGCTAGATAAGATACGTCGGTGTTCGGTTTGCGGGTGAAAACCGGATAGTCTTCCAACCCGTCTTCCTGCGCGCGTTTAATTTCCGTATCCCAATACGCACCTTTCACCAGGCGAATCGGAATACGCCTGCCATTCTCGCTGGCCAACTTCGACAGCCATTCAATCACCTTGGGAGCGCGCTTCTGATAGGCCTGCACCACCAGCCCAAACCCTTCGTATCCTTCCAGTGCTTCGCGCTCGTAAACTGCTGCGAAGACATCCAGGGAAATGCGCAGTCGGTCCGCTTCTTCAGCATCTACAGTTACTGCGATTGACTGTGCTTTCGCGGCGTCCACCAGGGCGGCAACCCGGGGTACCAGCTCATCCAGAAGTCGCTCTCGTTTTGCCATTTCGTAGCGGGGGTGCAACGCCGAGAGCTTAATCGATATGCTGGGTGCCTCATGAATCTCACCCTCAGCTCGGCGCGCCCCAATAGCTCGAATCGCTTGTAGATAAGATTCGAAGTAGCGATTTGCATCTGCCTGCGTGAGCGCAGCTTCCCCCAGCATGTCGAATGAATGTCGATATTGACGATGGAACTTCTTCTGGGATCGCTTCAAGGCGTCCTCAATCGTGCGCCCCATCACGTACTGATGTCCCATGACTCGCATCGCCTGGCGCACCGCTTGCCGCACCACCGGCTCTCCGCTGCGAGCAACTAAAGAACGCAAGGTGGTTTTGAAGTTCTTTTGCGTATCACCGGAAACCCGCACCATGCGACCCGTTAACATCAAGCCCCAGGTGGAAGCGTTCACGAACAGGGATCGACTTTTGCCCAGATGAGCTTCCCAGTCAGCTTCTCCCAGCTTGTCCGCAATAAGTTTGTCCGCAGTATCGGAATCAGGGATACGCAGCAAAGCCTCCGCCAGACACATGAGCAACACACCTTCCTCAGACGATAAATCGTATTGCTGCATAAATGCATCAATGGGCGACGACTCTTCTGACTCAGCCCGTACCTTGGTGACCAGTTGGGTGGCCAGGGCGCTGATGGCCGGCTGATGCTTATCGTAATCACCCAGGATTTCCATCAATCCTGTCAGATGGGTTTGCTCATCGCACAGATAGTGTTCGCTGATTGCCTTACGAAGCCCGGTAAAATCCGGCGCTTCACCCACAAATACGGATTCATTCTTATTCGGGAGCGGTTGGTTCATTCCAGACAGTTCATCAGTTGATTCTAAGGGGCGCTAGTGTAGCACCGAAGTCCATTCTGCCTAACCACAGAAAAGCCTCCATCCCGCTGGCAATAATCGAACCCGGATTAACTTAACCTGTGCAATAGCCTAACGGCATTTAGATAGGTAAAATCCGGCCGCCAACAGAGTGGCGATGCGCGCTTAAAGCCTGTCACTATGGATTGATATTTTTGGGTCAGTTCTGCGCTGACCCGATGCTTGAACCTGTTTCAGGCGGTTTTTCGTTCTACTGTCTGTACCCAAATTTACAAGAAAAAGGATATTTCATGATTGCCATGAGGCAACTTTTTGCCATTTGTTTGTTCGCCACTCTGACTCAGTCATCGATTTCTAACGCTCAAGAAATCACTCGTGTAAACGTAGGGCCAGGCGGTGTCGAGGCAAACGGCCTTACATCTGCGGGAGACATTTCTGCCGACGGGCGCTGGATCGTGTTTGATTCTGCTGCCAGCAATCTGGTCACCGACGACACCAATAGCTTGACGGATGTATTTGTCTATGACGCCATGGATGGCACCGTGACTCGAGTCAGCGTAGCCAGCAATGGTGATGAAGGGAACGGGCACTCCTATAGTCCAAGAATTTCCGAAGACGGCCGCTATGTGGCGTTCTTTTCTCAGGCGACCAATTTTGCCGCGACCCCCGATGGGTTTTTCATCGATGTATATGTGCATGATCGCAACACCGGCCAAACCATTTTGGCCAGCGCCGATACCAATGGGAATCGCGCCGCTGACGGCCGGGCGTACTTAAGAGACTTCTCGGGTAATGGCAGACATGTAGCTTTCGAAGCCGATTTTGACGATGCCTCTATCGATTCCACACCAGGAAAACGAGACGCCTGGGTAAGAAATCTAGACACCAACGAAATTACTTTGCTGGATCAAAGTAGCCAGGGTGATGTGGCAAATGACGACGTAGATGTATTGGTATTGAACTTTGATGGGTCCTTAGCGGCCTTCGCCACGCCTGCCGATAACCTGGTGGCCAACGATGACAATTTTCTAAGCGATATTTTCGTCAGAAACACCATCCTGGAAACTACCCAAAGAGTGTCTCTTACCAATGCTGGCGAACAGTTGGAAACTGGCATCACCAGTGTCAGCAATAGCACAGTTGTAGACGGCTGGTCCGAAGACAATCGATATCTGGCCATGGGACTGTCCGCTGGCGAACTGCTAGACCCACCGTCAGAGGTGGCAAGTCAGCGCGTATTTCGACGCGATCTCCAAACCAATCAAAACGCACTCATCAGCGTGGGTCCAAATGGTCCCGCCAATGATGCGAGCTTGCCTACGGGCATCTCCGGCGATGGAGATTTGGTGAGTTTTTTCTCGCTGGCCAACAATCTTTCTCCGGAAGACACCGATGCGGAATATGACATGTACGTTCGACGGGTCAGCGAAGGCCGCACTATCTTAATTACCAGAGCCTGGGACGGTGGTGCTGCAAATGGCAACTCTTATTTCGGTACGATTGCAAAGAACGGCGAGTATATGGTTTTTATTTCCGACGCAGACAATCTCGTTGAAGGCGACACCAACGGGGAGTTGGATATCTTCCTCGCTACGATACCGCCAAAAGACACTATTTTTGCGGATAGCTATGAGTGAGTAACGGTTGTCGGGGGACATTGAACTATTGGTGCAATGGCTTATACCTAATAAGATGCAAGGACAATGTTCGGTTCCGCTAACGAGCGAGGTATACAAGGATGGTTGCTTTTCGGCATCAGAGTTTTCCCGTAGGCGTCGTTTTGATCGGCGTTCTCGGCATGGTATGGGCAAATCTCACCGTGGCTTTTCCATTTGACAGCCTAGATGGATACTGGGGCTCTACAGTCCCAAACATCGATCAGGAATGTCACGAAAATCCGCATAAGATTCTATTCAATACCGCCCGTGACAGAGTGTTTTTCATTCCGCGCGAGCCACTGCAAAGTCAAGGCGAAATTAGACACAAGTACTGGTACCACGTGCTGAGCGTAAACGAAGACTTTCTCCGGGTTCGTATGAACAACGAACGACGACTAGACGCTAATGGCCAACCGGTGGTATGGCATTTGATACCAAAGCAAGACGGTATTTACGTTTGGGGTCGCGATGACTGGGAAGCACGTCAAACGACGCACGCGTACGAACGGTGCCGGCAGGGACACCGGTGAGTACTAATTGATGTCCTCTACAAGCGCACCAAAACGCAAGCATGTATGGGTCTGGATCCTTGCGGCAATGTTCATTGTGCCAATCGCGATCTATGTGATTAACCCATCTGGATCTCCGTCTTATGAGCCAAGGGGTAGGATATTCGGATATTCGCCCTACCGCGTTCCTTCATCATCAAATACACCAACTTTGGAGCCCGGAGATATTATTTTCGTTTCGACATATGCTTATCGTCGTGCGACGCCAGAGCGTGGAGATTTCGTGGTGTTCTTTCCTCCAAACAGTTCGGAAAACGTTTATGTAAAACGCGTAGTCGGGCTACCGGGCGAAGTCGTTGAAACGGACCCGCATCGGGTGTGGATCAACAACGAATTGCTGCAAGAAGATTATCTTGATTATTCGAATACGGATCGAAACTCATATCCGAAACGGCCTCCTACTTCGATCCCTGATAGACACGTATTCGTGTTGGGTGACAACCGCCCGAACAGCCTAGACAGCCGCATGTTCGGAGCGGTTCCGATAGAAAATATCGTTGGCAAAGTGCTGCTTGACGAATAACGGTAAAGGTCAATTCCTCTGCAATTCTGCTAAGAAATT
>CAZVYE010000012.1:37402-38278 GCA_964630895.1 uncultured Gammaproteobacteria bacterium
CGTAAACCAATGCCACAGCACCGAACTCCTTTCATAAATGCCATCAAGCAGACCTTCCCGGAGCTGGCAAGCAAGCTTAATGCGCAGAAGGGTCAACTGCATTTTGAAATGGATGTTCTGCGTAAATATGTTGAACGTGCCATCTCAAATCACACCCAAGCTGTCGTCCTCCGTGCCTTTGAAATTGCTGACTCATTCTACCGCGACGGGAACGCATCGTTGCGTAACGCCATTGATGTATCTTTTGTCGAGCCGATAGATTTTTCTGGAGCAAACACGTGGGCTTGGGAGCTACTTCCAGCCGACCTGCAGAAACTGCATATAGATTTTCACGGCACCTCTGGGAGATTCTCAGCGCACCCTAGATGACTTAAGTGACTCAACCCAGCCACCACTACCTATCTCTCTAAACGCACTTCTCAAGCTCACAATAGTTCTACGATTCTTGGTGCACAGTGCGTCTAAAATTGAGGAGCAAGTGATGTCTGATTTAGCTGGAAAAGTTGCGCTGGTTACTGGTGGGGCACGCGGGATTGGGCGAGCTATCGCCGAGATTTTGGCCGAGCAGGGAGCCACGGTCGCGATCTCGTATAGCAGTTCGAAAAGTGCCGCTGAAGAGGTGGTCAGCACGATCAAGGATCGCGGCGGAAACGCCTATGCGTATAAAGCAGACGCCAGCGATCAAGGTGAGCTAAAGGCCATGATCACGAAAGTTGCAGAAGACACTGGCGGCATAGATGTTCTGGTACAGAATGCCGGCGTATTTATTGCCAAACCCATTAGCGAATTCACTCTGGAAGAATTTGAACACAGCCTGGACGTCAACGTGCGTGGCGTATTTTATACGACGCACTTTGCCCTGCCGCACCAGGTCGT